>JAZRWU010000026.1:0-2423 GCA_045599885.1 Bacteroidales bacterium
CTATCGTGAGGCCAGCCACATCAAACGCACTGTAGCCGCCCGGACCGCCCGCCATTTTGGCTTTGACCGTACAGTTCTTGACAGTCAGATCTTTCGCTTCGATGGCAGTGGTCTGTGTGCTCAGTTCGAGAGAGCCGCCGCCTTCCATAAGGAAACTGGGGCTCGAAATCATCATACCATAGGCATCGCTGAAAATCGAATTATCGCCTATCAGCCGGATGACAGAAAGGTCTTTGCCCCGAATATTATCGACGCTGGCATCTTCCATCGTGAGCGTCTGAGTCGATGGTTCATAACTGACTTTCCCGTTGATGCCCGTTCCCGTAATGAGGGAAGCGTTGGCATCCGTCACCTGCACATTGTTTATGTACAAATTGTAACTGGCCGCATAAGATAAGGTGCAGCACAGCATCGATACAAAGGCCAAAATAGGTTTAGTGAATCGTTTCATAATGGTGTTTTTTATTTCAAAATCCTGCTTAATCTGCAAATATACAGCATCTTTCCTGAAAAATATCCTTTCTTTCCGATTTTTCTTTTCGGAAACAAATGTGAATCTCTGCTAATATTTCCAATATTTCAAATGGATTGTATTTTTCATTCTGCAAGATTTGTACCTTTGTCCAAATCCAAGAAGGTAGAATATGGCACAAAGCAAAGTTTTTTTCAGTGATTTCCGCACGCCTATCAACGGCGATCCGATGCCCGTCAAGTTCAAGAAACTCATCAAGGCCGCCGGCATCGCCGACATTGACATGGAAGGCAAATTCGTAGCCATCAAAATCCATTTCGGCGAATTGGGCAATTTGAGTTATCTCCGGCCCAATTACGCGCGGGCTTTGGTGGAAGTCATCAAGGAACTGGGAGGCAAGCCTTTCCTGACCGACTGCAACACGCTCTACCCGGGTTACCGTAAAAACGCGCTCGACCATCTCGAATGTGCCTGGCTCAACGGCTTCACACCTTATATCGTCGGTTGTCCCGTCATCATCGGCGACGGCCTCAAAGGCAACGACGACATTGACGTACCGGTATGCGGAGGGGAACTTATCCAGAACGCCCACATCGGACGGGCCATCATGGATGCCGACATCGTGATTTCGCTCAACCATTTCAAAGTACACGAACAGATGGGCTTCGGCGGCGCGCTCACAAATCTCGGCATGGGCTGTGGTGCGCGTACAGGAAAGAAAGACATGCAACACTCGGGCAAGCCTAAAGTCGATGAGGAACTTTGCCGGGGCTGCGGTCTCTGCACCCGTGTCTGCGCCAACAACGGTCTGAAAATGGATACAGAGCGACACAAAATGACCATCACCGATTCTTGTGCAGGCTGTGGCCGCTGCATTGCCGCCTGCAATTTCGACGCCATCTCCTTTTCCAAATATTTCGCCTTCGAGGAACTCGGAAAGCGCGTCGCCGAATACGCCAAAGCGGTGGTTGACGACCGGCCCAATTTCCACATCTCGCTGATTGTGGATGTCTCGCCCAACTGCGACTGCCACTCCGAGAACGATGCCCCTATCCTGCCCAATCTCGGCATGTTCGCCTCTTTCGACCCGTTGGCCCTCGACCAGGCCTGTGCCGATGCCTGCCTCGCCGCCCATCCGCTGCACAACAGCCAAATCAGCGATAATTTCGAGCAGTCCGACTTCGCCGATCTCCACGACAACTTCAAGAACAGCCGCCCAGAAATCGACTGGAAATCCTGCCTGGAACACGCCGAAAAATTAGGCATCGGTTCCCGCGACTACGAACTGATTGATTTGAGGAAAAGGCATTTGTAATGTATGCGCAAGCCGATAGACGGTGATTTGAGTCACTAAGTATCCGTTTTGAATGACAAAACCCCAGAAGCCTTTATAAGAAGGTTTCCGGGGTTGATGTTATTGTCCGACGCTCAAGACAGACGTCTGTTCATCATTCCCACTCAATCGTACCGGTGGGCTTCGGAGTCATATCAAAGAGGACGCGGTTGACGCCTTTGACTTCGGAAACGATGCGGGCGGTGATGTGCTGAAGCAAAGCGAATGGAATATCGGCCACTGTTGCGGTCATGGCATCGCGGGTATTGACGGCGCGGATGATGACCGGCCACTCATAACTGCGCTGATTGTCCTTGACACCCGTCGATTTGAAATCGGGCACCACGGTGAAATATTGCCATACTTTGCCTTCGAGACCGTTTTTGGCGAATTCCTCACGCAGGATGGCATCCGATTCGCGGACAGCTTCGAGACGGTCGCGCGTAATGGCACCCGTGCAACGGACACCCAGACCGGGACCGGGGAAAGGCTGACGGAAGACCATATTGTCGGGCAGACCGAGCGCCTTGCCGATAATGCGGACCTCATCCTTGAAGAGCAGCTTGATAGGCTCCACCAATTCGAAATTGAGATCCTCGGGCAGACCGCCGACATTGT
>JAZRWU010000027.1:0-5134 GCA_045599885.1 Bacteroidales bacterium
AAACCGTTCTCAAAAACAGCCTTCAAAAAATCTCGAAACAAATTTAAACAGGTTCTAAAAAAACGTATGAGTACAATTGTGGATCATTTGTTTCGCAAAAAATCACTGCTGTATGTGGTGGTTCTAATGCAGATGCTGTGCTCCTGTCAGCAGAAAGCCATTGCGCCGGGATGCTATCAGGTAGTCGGCTTCCAGTTCAATCAAAGTGTTGATAACGGGTTTATGACGGCTCCTATGCCTGTCTTCGATTTCCGAAAACAAAGAACACTTGTCATCACCCCTGATTTTCCGGATGGATATTTTCAGGATTCTGTTTTCACGTATCGTATCAAAGACGGATATTTGGAATTGAAAGGGGAGACCACTTCGCATCGCCTGGTCTTTGAAAAAATGGCTGACAGATCTGCCGGGCCTGCTTTCCAATTGTTTATCAATTCCGATAAAATCAGAATCATTACCATAAAGAAATAATATCAGGTTCTTAATTTGTTTTACATTTGTCATAAATAGTTAGAACCTGTTTTGAAATGATTTCCCGATGATTTGATAGGGATTTTGAGGCCGATTCGGGCTATCGCTGAGCGAGCATAGCGGGCTATGTGAGCGAAAGGATGGGCCGAAGCAGGCCAAAAGGCCATCAAAGCAGCGGAAATAATGAGTCATAAAACTTTTTTTGAAAGAATTCAAAACAGGTTCTTTGTCAATGACACATTTTGGCTTTCCCATATAGTTGGACTGCTGCTGTTTAAGGGTGTTCACTTCAAAAAACATGTTCTTAACCCAAAATACGGCTTATTATGAAAAGAAAAAGTTTTGTGGTTGTCAGTCTGCTGCTCATGGCAGTGGGGATTTCATTTTTCGCCTATTCACGCCATCATGCCGTTGAATCCCGAAATCCGCTTGCCATGGCCAATGTGGAAGCATTGACAAAATTTGAATTCCCCAATGCGGATACTCAAGACTATCTATCTGGAGAGTATTGGTGTTGTGGCCCAGGCTCGGGTGTGTGTTCTGCTGCGGTTAAGTGCTCATACTTGCATGATGAATGATTTTCGAAGATGAAATATTATAGTTTGTTTTCCCATCATCACCTTATGCGCGGATTGACTCTGATGCTGTTGTGGCTGATGATGTTCGCTTGCGCGCCTCGGAAAAATGATGTTTCCGAGGTAAGAGTCTTGTCGGTCGATCCGGAGTCGGCAGGAAGTATCCATCTGTCAGAACTTTTCAAGTCGGTGGAGGTGATACCTCTTGCCTTGGATTTGCAGAAACCGACGAAAGCCATACAGACCGATTCGGTTCTATGCTATACAGATGGTTCCGTCCTCGTGGTATGCAAGCCGTCCGGCGAGGTGCGGCATATAGTGGACCATCGGGGCCGTGGACATGGGGAATACTCTCAAATATCTGATTTCCAAATAGATGAATCCGATGGCTTTTGGATAAACGATATGCTCGGCCGTAAGTCGTTTCATTATGATTCCACCGGAAACTTTCTTGAACAATATGACCACGGATTACTGTCGTATAATTTTTACATAGAAGACGGATTGATTTATCTGAATGCCGGAAACCTGCAAAATGCCGACTGCCCCTGGCGCATCGCCTCCTGGAACATTTCAGCGAATGTTTTTGAGGTCGGTTATCTGAAGCAGGAAACGGATTTGGGGTGGCTGAGTCTGATTGAGAAAACCAATTTTGCCTGTTTTGAGGATACTCTTTCCTACAGTCAGAGTTTGTCCAATGATATTTATTGGTTGAATGACGGACAGGCTGTTCCACGTCTCCATATTGATTTCGGTCATGCCGCCATGCCGGAAGATTGCGTCAACCGATACCACGAACTCCGTCCTTTTTTCGAATCTATGTCTCAGTCGCAGTACGCCTGGCGGATTGACGGATACAGGGAGGATGCAGACCGGCTGTTTTTCAGTTATACCTACCAAGACAGCCATCCGTTTGTGTTCTTTGATAAAAAGAGCGGCCGCATTTCTCATTTCAGCCATTTCGAAGACGACTTGCTGTTCCCGGGCGTTCAACAGGAAACGTCATACAACACATATCCGATAGGCCATACGGAGACCTCGGTGATGTTTGTGAAGAGCGTTTGGACATTCAAGGAATTGATGGAGAATGTCATGAAATCGGGAGAGGTCTCGGCCGCTCTCCGTGCACAATGGCAGTCTGTTATAGACACTTCCGATGAAACTGACTATGTGGTGCTGAGATACCGTTTCAAATAATAGACGTCATTACGCCCGACAATTACCTTGAATTCCATACGGAAGTTTTGTTAAAATAATACATTTGTTTGTATTTTTTTTGGAAATATTAAGGTATATTTGATGCGATAAGTATTGTTTAACTCAGAATCCGTCATGGATTCTTAAAACCGCATTTTATGTTACCTAAAGTTTCCCACCTTCTCCCCATTTCATTGTTGTTGCTGCTTTCATGCTCTGAGCATGAAAGAGTTGTCTCCCTTCCTGAACCGCAGTCCTTTAAGGAACATACCGTTTTCACTGTGAATGAATTGATAAACCCGGAAATGATGACATTCTGCCATGACAAACTAGTATTGGTGAATGGCACAAAAGGCAAAAAGGATTTGTTGTATTTTTATAATCCCACGGACATGTCGCTCAGTTTTTCCGCCTTGAAATTGGGGAATGGAAATCATGAAGTGGTGGATATGAACCCGGCTTTTCTCGCTGAAACGCCCGATGGATTCCTGCTGAATACCCGCAACTGGATGGGAATCTCCGCTTTCAAGATGAATGACTCCGGTATTGAGAAGATTGACGAATATTCAGTCGCTCCTGAACCGATGAATCACTTGCAGCGCATGGAGGATGGTTCTCTTGTCTATAAGGCTCTGAGTAGCAGCCAACCCTTCACCCGAGTCAAAGAAAAAGGCAGTGAGCCTGTCGCTTTTGGCGATTTTCCAAAACCACCTTTCACCATTGAGAAGACGTCTGATTTATTTAACTTTTATCAATATTCTATCACTCCGTCGCATAACGGAAATATGATGGTGTTTTATCAGCTTGACCCGAAACTACAAATATATCACGGTGACCGCTTGGTGTCGGAAGTGGTGTATGAGGCTGAACCTCAAAAGGTTTCGTCAATGGATGAATTCTATGATGAAACCAATGTGAGATTGTATTTCCTTTTGCCAAAACGGGCGGGAAAGCATCAGTATGTGGTGTATGTGAACAAGACAATAGAAGAGTTGGCGGATGATATGTCGATGCAGTTGTTGCGTGTGGACGAAAGAGGAGATGTGCTGTCGTCTTGGAAGATAGAAGAAATGTCGCTGATATTTGCGGTCTCGCCGGATGAACGCTATTTCTACACATATAAAGAAACAGAAGAAGCCGGAGAGATTCATCGCTTCCGACTGGATTGATGTCAATAGTGTTTTATGAAGCTGTTTTGCCTATCCTTTTGCTCAAATAACCCGCTATTCTACGCAAAACGATAGCCAAAACCGTTCTCAAAAACAGCCTTCAAAAAATCCCGAAACAAATTTAAACAGGTTCTTAGAGGCCTTAACCGACTTGGAATCCGAAATCCAAGATGAAAATTGTAAGGAGGAATCGGGTAAGAAATGTATTGCATACGTCGTTATCGGAGGCGAAGTGGATGAAAATCATTATTATGAATTTGATAATATGAAAATAAAAGAGAGAAGATGAACAAAAACTTTGCCATTTTATTCAGTCTTGTGTTTCTGATGTGTTCTTGCTCCAAAGAAACGCAAGAGGTGTTGGACATAGGCGAATCCAAGCCCATTCAAGCCTCGGCGTATTGGGAACTGCTTTGTGCTTCTATCAACGACATTGCCGTGGTGGGCGATTATCTGCTGGTTTTTCCCACAGGTAAAGTGGATGTGGCCTTGGTGATTGACCGTCAAACCGGAGAGGAATTGGGCAAATGGGGCCAATTTGGCAAAGGACCAGGAGAATTCAAACAGTGTCATTTTTGGAACGGCCCTTCCGATACGGACGATATGTGGATATTTGACGTCGGCTATTTCAAGTTGCGCCATTATTCGACCGACCCTCACGATTATACCAACATCCAACTGCTTGAGGAAATCGATTTCAAGTTACCCAGTTTTGTCAGTGAAGGTTGCGTGCTTTCCAATGGATACATAGCAGGAATCATGTCTTTCTCCGCCGACGGATATACTTCACCCTTGGTAATCATGGACAAAGAAAAGAACATCGTTCAGCAGGTTGGTCTGCTTCCCGACAGCGAGCATGAGAAAGTGAAGTTTGTGAAAAACGCCAAACTGGTCGATTACCGCACCTATGGCGGATGGATGGCTTCTTATGGCAATCATTTCGTTCAGTCTATGTCGTATTATGGCTATCTGGCCTTTTTCGAGTCGGATCAGGACGGCCATACGAAATGCGTCAAGGAACAGTTTATGGAGCCGGTGAAATACACAGAGGATAACACCTTGGATATCGGAAATCTAAAGCAGGGCTTCGTGCATGCGGCCATGAACAAGGATTATGTCTTTGCCGGGTATTGTGGTTTGCCGTATGATGAAGAGTTCATTTGCGAAACTATCTTGGTATTCAACCACAAAGGAAAACTGTTGCGCAATTATCACTTGGACCGTCGGATTGGCAGTTTCGATGTGTCTCCTGATGGAAAAACGCTATACGCCGAAGTAAGTGATCCCGAAACCGGCATTGTGGTGTATCATTTGGATTGAGTTTCTATGTTTTATTAGCAGAGCCGTCACTGCTATGGATGATTTTGAAAGAAATCGGATCGGATTCCTTTTTTTTACGCCCGATGCTGCGATGTGTTGAATATTAATATTAATTTAGCGCATCGTTTGTTGTAAACTTACATAATTATACATTATGATTATCGGAACTACACGTGAATTGAAGAATCACGAATCCCGTGTGGGATTGACTCCCGACAACGTGAGCGCATTTGTGGCAAAAGGCCATACAGTGTTGGTTGAGACAAAAGCCGGCGAAGGTGCGGGCTTCAGTGATGATGCATATAAAGCGGCGGGCGCCGTCATCTGCGCCACTCCGGACGAAGTGTTCGCTCAAGCCGCCATGATTGTCAAGGTCAAGGAACCCGAAGAATGCGAATATCA
>JAZRWU010000028.1:0-3070 GCA_045599885.1 Bacteroidales bacterium
AATCGTTCGCCGATGCTTTTTTCGCCCGTCCGACGACGGACAACCGTTATGCCCGTCCTATGTCCGATGTTTTGGCGGATATTCAACAACGCTATCAGGTGCGTCTGGTCTATAACGCCAAAAGAATGCAGGAAATCCAGCTCGACTATGCCGATTACCGTTTGCGTCCCTGGTTCGATGTGGAGCGGGCTCTGACGGCTGTCCTGGCTCCGGTCGATTACCGTTTTGTCCGTCAGGCCCCTGGCGTTTATGAAATAAAGGAATTTGAGTATGCCAAATGTACGCTTGTCGAAGGCAAGGAATATCTGGATTACCTCAGTACCCTTTATAACGATAAGGAAAGCTTTGAGGCCCGACGTTTGGCTCTGCAGAAAGAATTGCGCCGCAATGCCGGACTCGAAGGTATTCCCGCTGCTCCTGTCGGCAAGCCATATTTGTCGGAAAAGCGCAATTATGACGGTTATTATGTGCAGAACATCGGATTGGAGATTCTCCCCGGTGTCTATTGCACGGGTTCTGTCTATCATCCTATAAAATCCAGGAAAGGCTCTTGTCCGGTTATTCTCAATCCCAACGGGCATTTCGGAGACGGCCGTTATCGTGCCGATGAGCAGAAACGTTGTGCGATGCAGGCCAAGATGGGTTGTATCGCCGTCAGTTACGACCTTTTCGCCTGGGACGAGCAGCTTCTGCAGTTCGACAGCAAGACACACCGCACGGCCATGGCCCATACTATTCAAAGTCTGAACGCCATCCGTATGTTGGATTATCTGCTCAGTCTCAAGGAAGCGGACAAGACCAGAGTGGGCATTACCGGCGGTAGCGGCGGCGGCAGCCAGACCATGTTCATCACCGCCATTGATGACCGTATCACGCTGAGCATGCCCGTGGTGATGACCTCATGCTGGCACAACGGCGGTTGCCCCTGCGAAAGCGGTAACCCGATTCATCAGAGCTGCGGCGGCACCAACAATGTGGAACTGACTGCCATGTGCGTTCCCCGTCCTCTGCTGGTGGTTTCTGACGGAGGTGACTGGACAGCCAACGTGCCTCAGATTGAATTTCCGTTTATTCAGCGCGTGTATGGCCTCTACAATGCTCAGGATCAGTTGGAAAATGCTCATTTCCCCAAGGAAGGGCACGATTACGGAATGTCCAAGCGTCAGGCGACCTACCGTTTCCTCGAAAAACATTGGAATCTCAACACACAGGGGCTGAAAGCAGCCGACGGCAGTTTTGATGAGTCCGGTGTGACGATTGAGGCATATCCCCTGCTTAAAGTCTGGGGCGAGAACGGCGAGAATCTTCCGGCCAATGCCATTCATGGGATAGAGGCTCTGTATGAGCTGTTCCGTTCATTCAAATAACGAATCCAAACCACAAATGATATGAAAGAAATGAAAATGAGATTTTCGTATGTGCTGCTCGCTTTCGTCCTGGCAGCTCTTATCCCTTCGACGGTATCGGCCCAGCGCGGTCCGAAAAAACCTTGGGACAACGGTCGTCTGCAAGTGAGTGAGAATGGCCATTTCCTTGAATTTGAGAATGGTGAGCCTTTCTTTTGGTTGGGCGAGACCGCTTGGCTGATGACCAGCCGCCTGCAGCGGGAAGAGATTGACTTTTTCCTTAATGACCGTCAAAAGAAAGGTTATAATGTGGTTCAGGCATCGGTATTCCATTACATGCCCCAGTTCAATGTCTATGGTGAATGTGCCACCCCTTATGGATTTGATTTCAAGAAAATAGACCGGGAAGGCTATTACGGCTATTGGAATCATGTCGATTATGCCATTGATGCCGCTGCTGAACGTGGCATGTATGTGGCCATTGTGTGCTGCTGGGGCTCCATTATCGTCCGCGGCGGTCACATGACAGTGGCAGATGCCAGGAAATACGGTAAATTCCTGGGTGAGCGTTACAAAGACAAACCCAATATCATTTGGGTGATTGGCGGCGATGTCGAACCTGACCGTATGCCCGGCAATATGGAAGTATGGAATGCTTTGGCTACCAGCATTAAAGCCGTAGACAAGAATCACCTGATGACCTATCATCCCGGAGGCCGTGAAAGCAGCGCCGATAAGTTGAACGATGCCGAATGGTTGGATTTCAATATGTTCCAGTCCGGCCACCGTCGTTATGGACAGAATTTCGGTCAGATGTACAATTATCCCATCGAACAGAATACCGAAGAGGACAACTGGCGTTATGTGGAAAAAGCTTATCAGATGACTCCTGTCAAACCGATTCTCGATGGAGAACCTAGCTACGAAGGTGCTCCAAAAGGACTCCGCAGCCCGGATGAAGGCTATTGGCAAGCCGAAGAGGTGCGTAGATATGCTTATTGGTCGGTATTCGCTGGCTCGTTCGGCCATACATACGGCGATAATTCCGTGATGCAGTTCTATATTCCTTCCATCGTGCCTTCGTTCTATCCGCTTCTGCCTTGGTACGAAGCCATCAACGAACCGGCTTCCGGCCAGATGCAATATCTCAAGAAACTGATGTGCTGCTTCCCCTTCACCCATGGTCAGCCCGACCAGAGCCTGATTGCCGCTCCCAACGGTGAGAAATACGACCGTCTGATTGCCACCCGTGGCGAGGACTATGCTTTGGTATATGATTATACCAACCGCGAAATCACCATTGACCTTGACAAAATCTCGGGCGATCACAAGCATGTGTTCTGGTATATTCCCGAGAACGGTCAACTCCAATATCTCGGTCAGTACAGCGGCAGACAGACATTCCTGCCCGAAGGCGGTTACCGTCCCGGCAAGGACAAGGTGCTGGTCGCTTTTGACGCTTCCAAGAAATATATCGCTTTGGATGCCCGCGGATTGTGAGAATATTCTTTTTCAAAATAATTGTCTTAAACTGATTTATGCTGATGAAAAAAATGAATTTGGCCGCTATGATGCTGGCCGCTGCTATGATGAGTATGCCTGTCTTGGCACAGGAAGATGCTGCTGCGAAAGTGGCGAAAATGAGTAAGAAAGAAATGAAGGCCGCTCTGATTGAATACATTCAGGCAGAAGAGGCGGCCGCTGCTGTCGAGGCTGCCGCCTCC
>JAZRWU010000029.1:0-2734 GCA_045599885.1 Bacteroidales bacterium
ATAACCATGATTTCGATGCGGTTTGCCCGTCTTTCCGGCGTCTTTTCCTTCTTCCGTTCCTCGAATAGCCCGCTATTCTTGGTCGCGGAACAAGAAAAATCCACTCGAAAATCCTGGCCAAATCCCAATCGAAGAAATATAAAACGGCTTCTTGCGAAAGGATAGGCTAAACAGGCCAAAAAGAGCCTCAAAAAAGCCGAAAACACCATAATAATATTTTTGTTGTAAAAAATTTAAACAGGTTCTTAGGAGTTACTTGGTTTTCATAACAACAATAGAGAGGCTGCCTTCCTGATTTTCCATCACGCCCATCATCGCATCCTCACATGCATAAGCCAAGGTCGTCAAGGGCATATCCGCTATCAAATCTTTCTCATCATCCACCGTCCATAACACCCCGTCACTCTTATGGAAAAACAGCAACTGCGGCTTCTTCAAATCAGACACCGTCAGAAAAACAAGATCTTTGGTTTCAAGATAATTGTTTTTGGTGTATATCTTTCCCGGGTAGTTTTCGAAATGGATAATGGGCCGCGATTGAAGCGATTTTGGAATATTGATATCGACATCAAGGCGCCAGACCGTACAGATCGTATCGGAAGAAATATGATATATCTCATCTTTGTCCTCACCACCCATCAGACCGATAGTTCTCGAATCTATCCTTTGCAGATATTTGGGATACACGCCGCCATAAAGAAAATCATCCCTGATTTCAACCCATTGACGCTTGAATACAGCCGAAGAATCGGTCTGCCACAAACCACGGCGGTTTCCCTTCATAAAATCGGGGGTATAGAATATGTAATCTCCGTTGTCGAGCACGGCAAAATCGCGTATGATATCGGGGACAGAGATGGAGGTCAGCCACTTGCCATTTGGAGAATAGCGTTTTATCTTGCGTGAGGAGACATCATAAACACTGATTTCTCCATTCAGTGGATGCACGTCAAAACCACCCAACATATAATATTCATCCGCGGCCCGGCCGACACGGCCAATCTGAGACACATAGCGGCCTTGACGGTCATAGACAGAAAGCGTATTGCTGTGCCATAGATAGAAGCGTTCGTGCTGAAAAACAAGCCCTTTCACACGACCGACAGGCAGGCTGTCACCCTGCAACGGAATCGAATATACGGAATCGAACACTTCGGAAAGGCGAAGCGGCTGCCCATGACTGTTTTTCCTGAACGACACCTCCCAACTGGGCACCGGATCGGTTCCAGACGCCGAAGTGTTTTTTCCTCCCTCACACGAAATCAGGAAAAACAAAATAATCAGACATCCAATGAAACGAGACGACGGAAACATATCAATTACATGCAGGCCTTTCCACTCTTCTGGCACACTCATCGTTTTCACATTGCATATTGCATGCATCCATGTCCGTACCCATAAGACAGCACACCATGGAAACCCAATTCTGAGTCAATTGAGCCAGTATTCCAGGTTCAACTAAAGACACACCTGTAGAAAAGCTGCTGCCTTCAATATACCATACTGTCGAAGACTTGAAATTTTTGCACCATCCTGCAGGAAATTCATCTTTTGTCAATGCTTCCACATTGGCCATGGCAAGCGGATTTCGGGATTCAGCGGCATGATGGCGGGAATAGACGAAAAATGACATCCCCACCGCCATAAGAAGCAGACCGACAGCGACAAAACTCTTTCTTTTCATAATGATTCGTTTATTTGGTTAATAACTTGTTTTGAAATTGACTACCAAATGATTAAACAGGGTTTTAAGGCAGGTTCAGACTGTCGTTGAGAAGACATAGCGGGCTATGCAAGCGAAAGGGATGCTCATAAACAACAGAAGCGAAACGCCAGCGCATCATTGTATAATTTTTCTCGGTAAATATAAAATAAATTTAATATGCAAATCAATACAAATGACAAAGATTCACGTTTATTAACAATATAAAAACATTTATAATCAACAATTTAGAGGTATATACAATAACAAAGATTCACATCTCTATTCATGAACGACAACCTCTTATATCAGCCACTTACAATTTCTTCATAAAACGGTCTGTACGGATGGATTTTGTGTCGGGCACCTTGGAATAACTTATACGTGACGCCACCCCGACAATGAAATCTTCGGGAATGAACCCCCAGTGCCGGCTGTCGTTGGAGTCGGCTATATTATCACCACAGGCAAAATAGTAATTCTGGCGGAAGGTATAACACTCAACCATTTGTCCATTGAGACAAAAAAGACCATCCTCCGTTCTTTCCAACTCAAAACCGGTCTCATATTTGACAACACATCCGTACAAAGCCGCATTGCATTCATCCAAAGCAATGACTCCACCCGCCTCGGGGACATAGAGAGGACCGAAATCGTGGATGGTCCAGGTAGTGTCGGCCGCCCTCATCCAGCCAGGTTTCAGATAGCGGTTCCCTATCATTTCATCCGTCATCTGCTCAAACGAACGTTGTGAACCGACGTCTCCTATGATTCCGGCATATCGGTTGTTGACAAACCACCCCTTGGATATTCCCACCGAATCGCCCGGTGTTCCGATGCAGCGTTTGGCGTAGATGAAATTGATTTTGAAGGCTATTTCACGATTATGCCAGCCATAAGGGAAATTGAAAACGATGATGTCGTTCGGACAGACGCCACGTTTGCCTTTCAGGCGTTTGCATTCTAATGCAGCGCCTTCCTCAAAATCGAAATTGCTATATATCCGCGGTCCTATGATGGTCTTGTTCACCA
>JAZRWU010000030.1:0-7505 GCA_045599885.1 Bacteroidales bacterium
TGTTTACGCGATGAGACTCCCGAAATCACCATCGATGCTGAGATTGCCTCCAAAGCCATCCTGCCCATTCAGAGAATGCTCGACATTTCCGCTCAATTAGGATTATAAGAAGCCTGCCATGCAACTGATTTTCGCCTCACACAATGCCCACAAGACGGAAGAGATTTCTGCCATTCTGGGCGATGACATTCAACTTATCGGGCTGCATCAGCTCGGTATGGATGAAGACATTCCAGAAACTTCTGACACTCTCGAAGGGAACGCCCTCCAGAAGGCCCATTATGTCTATGACCGCTTAGGGAAAAACTGTTTTGCTGATGATACGGGATTGGAAGTCGCTTATCTGAACGGTGGTCCGGGTGTCTATACCGCCCGTTTCGCCGGTGAGGGATGCAGTTTTGATGACAATGTGTCCAAATTGCTGAGTGTGATGGAAGGTGCCGAAAACCGATCCGCCCGTTTCCGTACAGTCGTCGCCTTGATTATGGACGGAAAAGAATACCTTTTCGAAGGCGAAGTCAAAGGTGAAATCACGACAGAGAGGCTGGGAGAGAAAGGATTCGGCTACGACCCGGTTTTCCGTCCGGAGGGCAGCGGCTTGAGTTTCGCTCAAATGGGACCCGAAGAGAAGAACAGAATCAGTCACCGGGCAAGAGCTATAGCGAAGCTCAAAGATTTTTTGAATAATAAGAAGTGAAACGCCTGATATCCATCCTCTTAGTATTAGCGCTGACAGTCAGTTCCCAAATCCGTTCGGAAATTGCTGTGGGTCAATGGCGGACACATTTTTCATTCGCCGCAGCTGACCGGCTGGCCATCGGGAATGGAAGAATTTATGTAACCGCCAACGGGAAACTGTTCTCCTACGACCTTGAGGATGAATCTATTGAAACATATACTCCCTTAGACGGCCTCCACGGGAACGACATCCAATTCATTTCGTTCAACCAAGAGACGCAGACGCTTCTCATTCTATACCGCGACGGCAATATCGACCTTATCTGCCGGGACATCATTTACAACCTGCCCGACTACAAGAAAAAACCGATGGCCGCCGACAAAAATCTGTACGGGGTGAGGATGTACGGAAAATACGCACTGATTTCCACGGGAATAGGAGGCCTTCTGCTCGATACGGAACGGCGGGAAATCAGCGAGACTTTTATCCTCAGGGACGGCAAAGACAATTACACTCCCGTCTCCGACTTCACCTATCTTTCTCCCAATTTCTATATGGTGACTGCCAAAGGCATTTTTGAGGGTAATGAAAAAGACAACCTCGCCGACAGTCATTTTTGGAAGAAAATGGATTTTGCGGACGGCTATATCCCGACCTGCCTTGTTGCCTGGAACGGAGAGCTTTTCGGGACGCAGCGCAATGGTCTGTGCCGTTACGAACCTGCTTTTGAGGGGGATATGAGTTCTTCGGCCTGGAAATACGTCAAGATACTGGGCCATGTGGTCACGGAAGTCCATGTGGATGGCGACCTATTGATTCTTAAAGGGGAAAGCGGGCTCATCGATGTTTTGGACAGCAATTTAGAGAGTGTTTTCCCTCACCGGGAATCGGACAACGCCATACTCGATCTGGGTTATGACAAGGCACATCAGAAATATTATTCCGCCAATGGGACTGAAGGGCTGATACTTTGGGCCCTTTCCAGCGACGGATTCCAATACGTTCCTGCCGACAGTCATATTGTCCCCAATGGTCCGCCGGTCAACACCGCTTGGAAATTGTCCGTACAAAATGGGATTGTCTATGCCTCCGGCGGAGGGCGTTGGGGAGACCGTTATCACTTTGCCGGCGGACTGATGTCTTTCGAAAATGAAGAATGGATTTCTCTGACCGAACCCGCCGACGACATTGAGGAACAGACCGGACAACCCTTTGAGGACATCCTGAGCCTCGCCGTTGACCCGGCCGATGACAGCCATATCTTTGCCTGCAGTTGGGGAGAAGGTCTGTACGAATTCCAGAATGGGAAACTCCTCACGCTGTATTCCTGCGACAACAGTCCCCTGACAAGTTCATCCACGCAGCAACCCAAACGCTATGTGCGCGTGGATGGTGCCACTTTCGACCCTCAAGGTAATTTCTGGTTCGTTCATTCCGACCCGGCTTTCGGGAAGGGAGGAATTCATATCATCCAACCTGACAATCAATGGATTTCATTGAAGTACAACTCCTTTCCGGCCAACAATCCGAGTATGGACGATATCTGTTTTGACCATAATGGTTATGTCTGGATCAACTCCGAACGCTCTCCTTGCGGACTCTTTGTGTTCGATACCGGAGAAAACCTTAAGGATCAGAAGGATGACCGAAGCCGATGGATTTCTTCTTTTACGGATCAGGACGGCAGGAAACTCGATTTCTTCACGATTCATTGCCTGACAGAAGACCGGGACGGAACGCTGTGGATAGGGACTACTTTCGGACCGATACTGCTTTTCAATTCTTCCAGAATATTCGACACCAATCCGGTGTTCACGAGAATATTGGTTCCGCGCAACGACGGCACCAACGAGGCGGATTATCTTCTGAGCAACGACCGCATTCTCTGCATTGCCGTAGATGGCGCCAACCGGAAATGGCTGGGAACGGAAGGTGACGGCATTTATCTGCTCTCCCCCGACGGTCTGACCACATTGCAACACTTTACCACAGATAACAGTCCTTTGCCCTCCAATGTCGTTTATTCTGTGGCTATTCTCCCCCAAACCGGAGAAGTTTTCATGGGAACCGAAGCTGGAATCGTTTCCTATCGGGGAAATGCCACCGAACCCGAAGAGAATCTGTCGGAAATCCTCGCTTTCCCCAATCCAGTCCGTCCGGAATATGTCGGCGACATCACCATCCGGGGTTTTTCCGAGAATGCCCAAGTCATCATCACCGACATACGGGGCAACCGCTTGGCTTCAGGAAAATCTCTTGGTGGCCAGTTTTGTTGGGATGGTTGCGATGCCACGGGCAGACGTGTCGCTTCCGGTGTCTATCTGGTCCTCGCCAGCGATTCTGAAGGACAAAATGGCGTTGTCTGCAAAATCGTCTGCTTGAAATAATAGCATTTCACAAGTAAAAACGACATTTTTCTTTCCTTTTTTTCAAAACGCTGCTTAACTTTGCAGTCGATTTATCTTTATGAATATAAAGCGTTTAGTTATGCAAGTTACTGTTAAAGAACTGGAGAAAGCTGCCATCCGTTTCTGTGGCGATTCCGGTGATGGAATGCAACTCACCGGCACTTTGTTCTCCACTCTGTCCGCCGTTTTCGGCAATGAAATCTCCACCTTTCCTGATTATCCCGCAGAGATGCGTGCCCCGCAAGGCAGTTTGAGTGGCGTTTCGGGATATCAGGTCCATATCGGATCCACCAAAACATACACCCCTGGAGACAAGGCCGATGTATTGATCGCCATGAATCCAGCCGCCCTCAAGACCAATATCCGCTTTTTGAAACGCGATTCGGTCGTCGTCATTGACGAAGACACGTTCAACACTCAAGGTCTTGAAAAAGCCGAGTTCAAGACGGATGATCCCTTCAAAGAACTTCAAATTGAAAATATGCAGATTGTCCCCGTTCCCATCTCCTCGCTGACGAAAGCCAGCCTGGAAGGCAGCGGATTGGACAACAAGAGTATTTTGCGTTGCAAGAATATGTTTGCGCTCGGTTTCACTTGCTGGCTGTTCAACAAGCCTTTGGATGAAGCGGAAAGGCTGCTCGGCAACAAATTCGGGAAAAAACCGAGCCTCCTGCAAGCCAACCTCAAAGTGATGACCGACGGTTACAATTACGGTCACAACATTCACGCCTCCGTATCCACCTATTCGGTCAATCCTTCCCATCTGGAAAAAGGAATCTATACCGATGTCAAAGGGAATCAGGCTACGGCTTGGGGACTGATTGCCGCTTCAGAGAAATCCGGACGTCCGCTTTTCCTTGGCAGTTATCCCATCACTCCGGCCACGGATATCCTCCACGAGCTCGCAGCACGCAAAGAACTGGGTGTCAAGACAGTACAGGCCGAAGATGAAATCGCCGGCGTCTGCACCGCCATCGGAGCCTCTTTTGCCGGTCATCTGGCCGCTACCTCCACTTCGGGCCCCGGTATCGCCCTCAAGAGCGAAGCCATAGGTCTGGCCGTCATGGCAGAACTGCCGCTCGTTGTCATTGACGTTCAACGTGGCGGCCCTTCTACGGGTCTTCCCACCAAAGCCGAGCAGACCGACCTTCTTCAAGCCATCTACGGCCGTAACGGTGAGTCACCTTGCGTAGTCATTGCCGCCAGCACCCCTGCCAACTGCTTTGATTTCGCTTTCCAAGCCGGAAAAATCGCATTGGAGCACATGACGCCCGTTATCCTCATGACCGATGCATTTCTGGCCAACGGTTCTTCTGCCTGGAAGATTCCCAACATGGACGACTATCCTACCATCCATCCTCCTTTTGTCCCCGAAGAGCTGCGCGGAAAATGGACTCCCTATATGCGTCAGGCCGAGAACTTCGTCCGTTATTGGGCGCTTCCCGGACGAGAAGGTTTCGCCCACCGCATCGGAGGTTTGGAGAAAGATGCCAATACAGGAGCCATTTCGACCGATCCCGCCAACCACGAACTTATGTGCCAACTCCGTCAGAAGAAGGTCAATGCCATCAGCGAGGTGATTCCACCGCTTGAGGTTCAAGGCGATCCCGAAGCCGAAGTACTGGTTGTCGGTTGGGGCGGCACCTTCGGTCATCTGCATGCCGCCGTCGAAGATTTGAACAAAGAAGGTCACAAGACCGCTCTGGCTCATTTCAATTACATCAACCCGCTGCCCAAAAACACAGCAGAAGTCTTCAGCCGTTACAAGAAAATCGTTGTCTGCGAGCTCAACAATGGTCAGTTCGCCTCTTTCCTGCGTTCCAAATTGCCAAGCGGAATCGAAATTCAGCAATTCAACAAAATTCAGGCTCAACCCTTTACGGTCAAAGAAGTTTACGATGCTATCCTTACACAATTTTAACTAGGAGGATTATTATGACAACTACATATACAGCAAGCGATTTCAAAAGCAGCGGAAAAGTCAAATGGTGTCCTGGCTGCGGTGACCATGCCATTCTCAATACTTTGCATAAGGCTATGGCCGATATGGGTATTTCACCCGACAATATTGCCGTCATTTCCGGTATCGGATGTTCCTCACGACTTCCCTATTATATGAATTCTTACGGCTTCCACACGATTCACGGCCGTGCTTCGGCCATTGCCACGGGAGCCAAAACCGCCAATCCCAATCTCTGTATCTGGCAAATCACCGGTGACGGAGACTGCCTTGCCATTGGTGGCAATCATTTCATCCATGCCGTCCGCAGAAATATCGACGTCAATCTGATTCTGATGAACAACCGCATTTATGGTCTGACCAAGGGACAATATTCTCCTACGTCTCCCAAGGGTTTCATCTCCAAATCATCTCCCTATGGTACCGTCGAAGAGCCTTTCCGCCCCGCCGAACTCACCTTCGGAGCACGTGGTCAGTTCTTTGCCCGTATTCTGGACGTCGATCTCAAGAACTCGGAAGAAGTGCTGGTGCAAGCCGCCAAACACAAAGGCTGTTCCGTCGTGGAAGCCTTGGTCAACTGCGTGATTTTCAATGATGGAACTCATAGGGATATCTCCGACAAGGAAGTCCGCGACGACCGATGCATCTATTTGAAACACGGCGAGAAAATGATTTTCGGAAAGAATCGCGACAAAGGTTTGATGGTCGATGGATTCCAGCTCAAAGTTGTCACTATCGGCGAAAACGGAATCACGGAAGATGACATCCTGACTCACGATGCCCACTGTCTTGACAGCACCCTTCATTTCAAACTGGGTACGATGAGCGGACCCGACTTCCCCGTCGCTTTGGGTGTAATCCGCGATGTTGAAGCCCCGACCTACGAGACCGAGGTCGCCAATCAGATTGCCGATATTCAGGCAAAACGTCCCAACATCCATTGTCTCAACGATTTCTTCAAGACTCTGGACTCCTGGGAAATCAAATGATTCGTAAGAATACATCATCAGGAGTCCCATCCTTCATCATAAAAGCAGTCCCCTTGCCGCAGATGTTTGTGGCAAGGGGGCTGCTGTCAGTTGGAGTATGTCGAAGAACTATCTGACTGCTTTCTGCAGCGTTTTGAACTGCTCGGCACTGATTTTGACAATCGTTCCATGCTTGTGACCGGCAGGAACAGAAATCAATGAATCAATAGGAGTGAAGGTCTCGAAATCCGTAGTGGAAACGGCGCCGTAACGTCCCTCTTTATAAGAATCATAATATATCAGCCATTCATCACCCACTTTCACCACACAGGGTCCTTCGGAATAAGTTGGCGTGAAGGCCGGCGTCGGATTGGCGAAAGGTCCTTCGGGAGTCGGACCGGAAACACAGAAAATATGGCTGTAGCCGGGCTTGCGGTTGTCTTTGACCAAAAAGACATAATCTCCCTCGCCTCGTTTTACCAAAAATCCATCAATCGTATTGAAACCGGCATCATAATAGGGAGCTGCCGGTGTGAATGTCTTGAAATCTTTCGTTTTGGTGTAGTAAGGTCTGTGGCTGGCATTGGCGCCCAGATAATCGGCCTTGGTGTAATTCTCGGGACGGATGCCTGACGACCATATTATAATATACTCCTCATTCACATCATCATAAAACAATTCGGGAGCCCAGACATTATTGGTCGCCGTATCGGGCATAACAGGAATAATCCGCTGTTCGCTCCAGTGAACCAAATCTTTAGAGCAAGCATAACCGAATCCTCGGCATCCTTTCCATGCTGCCGTCCAGACCAAATGGAAAAGGCTGTCCGGCCCTTGAATGATAGAGGGATCACGCAACACATGCTGGGGATAGAACGTCGGTTCAAGCGTGTCACCGCTGAAAGCATCCACATATTTCACATCATTTCCTACTTCAGGAGCCATCCAGACACCTCCCAAAGTATCCCAATGATAGCCATCCGTACTGTACAGATACTGGAGACCGGAGACAGAGGGTTCACGGAAAGAGGTGAAAATATAAACATCACCTTTGGGCGTCTGCTGACAAGCGAACAAAGTCAGGGACAGAACCAAGACGGAGAAAAACTTTGCAATTCTCATAAACTTTAACATATTATTGTCAGCTATACAGCTATACGAACTTTAATCCTGCAAAAATAAGGGAATACCCTTTCCTTTGCAAGACTGAATCCACTATTTTCCGCGATTTTTAGAATATAGACCGTATCCTTATGCATTAAGGAATTTTTTCCCTAATTATTTTTATTGCTGAAGAATTATTTTTATATTTGCAATCGGAAAAAATTTGGCTTTCTAAAGAAGCACGTATTGTTCAACATACATTAATTCATTCAAAATGAAGAAATTAGACTTAACCAAGTATGGCATCGTAGGGACACCGGAGATTATTTACAATCCCTCCTACGAGCAGTTGTTCAACGATGAAATGGATCCTTCTCTGGAAGGCT
>JAZRWU010000031.1:0-3042 GCA_045599885.1 Bacteroidales bacterium
CTCCAGACAATCTGTCCTTCCGTATCACGGACGGCGACCACGGCATTTCCCTGATCGATGGATTTTGAATCCACATGAAACACCAGATAGCGGACCCCTGACTCATCTTGAATCAGGCCGGGTGAAACCTTCAGGAGGTCGGGTTTGTCCATCCACAGCAGCTCCGCACCGTTTTCATCCAGAGAATGCCGGCAGGCCCTGACGTCATTTTCCAGATAGGCTGAGACAATGCCGCTTCCATAAGCATTGTACAAGACCGGAACGACATATTCCCCCGTCACTTGCGCGACATAGGCGGACTCTCTTTCCCGATTGTCCTCCACCGCATTTCCATAGATCAAAGGAACCGCATACCAACCCGGAGCTGAAATCACATAACAATTGGCCGTTGTTCTTCCCAAGGGATTGGGCTTGCCATAAGAATCGTACAAAGACAAGTCGCAGGGATGGCTTTCCGAACCCCGTCCGCCGAGAGAGCGGAGATTATTCCTGTGGACAGTGGCGAGATCTGTCTCCGTCACAATTTCTTCCGCCGCACTGTATGCGACATGCAGTTCGGAAGGTGTCGTTTTGCCGCTTACGCCCGAATATCCCGACACCGTCAGCCAATCCAGGGAGGAAGGAAGGGAGGAATACCAGGTGATACCGTCATCGTTGGAAAAGCTCAAAGTCCAATGCGCCGTGTCGGTCAAGCCTCCGTCCGTTTCTTTGTAGGCGCAGACGGATGATGTGAATGACCCATTGATAGAACTGGTGGACCGGCTGTTCATAGGTTCAATATGATAATGCCATCGAAGCAGTCCTGTGGAAATCTGATAACGGTATGTGTATCCCGCCTTCCATTCTCCACTCAAATCCACAGAATATGTACATGATTCCGTTTGTCCTTCCCATCGGAAAACGATTTCGAGTTGTACCGGCGAGGTGGTTCTGATTTTTTGAGGAATCAACTGAAAAGTAGTGGAAAGGTTTTCTTTATTGAGGGATTGCACTATTTCTCCCTGAGATTCCGACACGTGGACATCCATCCTTTGCGTGCGGTTTCCCCATTGACTGCCCGCCGACCATACCACCTCGCAATCCTCAGAAGACTTCTTGGAGGGAATGACCTGGCAATGCCCGGAAACGGCTATGTTTTTCAGGGTGATGCTTTCCACACAACCGGCAGGGACATCGCTCAAATCGAAACAGACGGAAGAAAGCAAATGTTTGAACTTCAAAGACACTTTGCCTTCCTCTGAATCCAGACGGAGATCGCGGTGCAGCGCAGCCACCAGATCCGGTTGATACTCCGCATCGTGATTTTTATTATTCCCCGGAGAAAGAGGCAGTTCGTAGAAAAAAGACATACCCTCGGTGGAAATCAATGGATCCGTCGCCAACAGATTGCTTCCATCTGTCTTCAAAACAGGAGCCAGGGCATAAAAGTCCAACAGACTGCCGTCGGTCGGCCAATAATGGCAGTCAGCAAAGTTCCATCCCGCCGGCTGCCGGAAAATCCATTCTCCGTCGATGTAAGCCTGCGATGCACCGTGACGCCAGGCCCATACCGGAAACTGACCCAAGGTTTCCAGTCCTTCCATATCCAAAGGCCGGGCTTTGGTATGAGCGGGACACACAGTATTAGGACAAAGACCGTCGGAAATCTGATATTCCGTTTTCACCGAAGAGCAATGCAAATACAACGTATCCCCCCGGTTGGAGACCAAAGGCATATTCAAACGGGCGGAAGTGACGGCCTGGCTCAATGAATCGGCCGATTTCGTCCGTCCTGATTCAGACAAGTAGAATGAGATGTGGTTTTGAGTGGAAGAACGGAGCACTTCCTCCGTACATGAGAGCGCAGAAAGGGCAAGGAGGAACAATGCCGCCCAAATCGGGTATGTTTTCATGGTATCGGATATGTTTATGGCGACCGGATGGATAAGCCTCTCCATCCGGCCGGTTCGGGAATTAAGGATTAAGGTTGACCGATTCGTCAGATGTCACCCAGGTATCGACACTGAGCGAGAAACGGATGGCACCGCTCGCCAATATATTGTCGTTGTCCGTATTGTTGTCATCATCGTTCTCGACAGCGCCACCTTCGGAACAATCCAGAATATAAGTGTACTTATAACCGGGTTCCCAATCAAAATCAATGCCGACACAAGCATAACCGTATTTCCGTGCGGCGCTACCGGCTCCTGTGGTATATGCGGTCACATGACCGGCGGCCGCATTCGGGAACAGGACACTTTGATCTCCTTTATTGAGAATACGGCAAAGCACAGCGATATAAGAGCCGCTTCCGCCCGCCTCCGTTCTTGAGACTGTGGTTTGAGGCAGCAGAATCATATTGCCGGCAATCGGACTCGCCGAGGAAGAAAGTCTCACCGGCGATGACATCGGTGTGGACACGTAACTCACTTCTTCTTTGGCTGCTTTCCAGGCAGATTGAGCAGGCAGAGTCACCTTATTGTCCAGAGTGGTATCCGTTTGGCTTGGACTGGTTAGATTTCCATTGAAAGTGAACGAGCCTTTACCGGAAACATGAGCGATTTTATAGCCCAGCACATCAATCTCCAATGCCGGATTGGTATTGATGGCCTTGACGGCTATCTGCGACAGCAGATGACGGAAATTGAGATTCACGGCGGGTGCCGACAGCTCGCTCACGGCTTTGCTTCCCTCACTGCAGGCCAACACCAGATCTTTCTGATTCGCATCCGAGGATGAAACAGAATAAGACGCAATGTTACCGTGAGCATCAAACAGATTGCGTTGTCCAGACTGATAGGCGAAAAACTTCAGTTTGCCGCCATCGGTTGGCCAATAATAAGAAGCCGAATATTGGCTTACGGTTCCATCCGACCCCACTGTGAGCTGAAGATCGCTGAAATAAGCCACGTCCCCCTTATAAGCATCCACACATACAGACGAAAGATTGGCGGCAGTGTAGGTCCCCGCTCTTGTGTGCAGACAGGAGGAGGTTCTGAACTCAATAGGCCGACCCTGGTTTTCCATCAGAGTCTCCCCGTTAGAACAGGCGGCGAACAGAAT
>JAZRWU010000032.1:0-1197 GCA_045599885.1 Bacteroidales bacterium
TCCGACTTGCTTTGGACTATCGTGGCAAAGCCGGTATCGCCACCTCCATCGGACACGCTCCTCAAGCCGCCCTGGCCTGCCCGAAGGCCGGCTCTGTACTTTCCATCGCCGAATCTCTGACCAACATCGTTTGGGCACCGCTCAAGGAACAGCTCAAAAGTGTGTCTCTTTCGGCCAACTGGATGTGGCCCTGCAAGAATGAAGGAGAGGACGCCAGACTTTATCAGGCAGTGGAAGCCGCCAGCGATTTCGCCATTGCCTTGGGCATCAATATCCCGACAGGTAAGGACTCCCTTTCCATGACCCAGAAATACGGTCAGGACAAAGTATTCTCGCCTGGCACCGTCATTATTTCCGCCGGTGCGGAAGTCTCGGATGTCAAGAAAGTGATTACTCCGGTATTGAGCCTGCATGAGAATTATCCTCTGTATTACGTGGATTTCTCCTCCGACACGTTGAAATTGGGCGGTTCCGCTTTCGCTCAGGCTTTAGGAAAAGTTGGCGAGGATGTTCCGACGGTCAAGGATGCCGGATATTTCAAAAAAGCCTTCAACACCATTCAGACCATGGTTGAAAGCGGAATGCTCACCGCCGGTCACGACATCTCGGCCGGTGGACTCATCACCGCTCTGCTGGAGATGTGCTTCGGTCATACGAAAGGCGGTCTCAATCTCTGTCTGGATGAACTGGCCGCTCAGATGGGCGCCAACGACGACCTCGTCAAAGTCCTGTTTGCCGAGAATCCTTCCGTCCTCATCCAAGTCCGCAACGCTGGAGAAGCTGAGGCTTTGATGAAAGCTCAAGGTCTGAAATTCTTCCGTCTCGGAAATGTCGGAAGTGAACGCAAACTCAGTATTGTCTTCGGCGACAGCACCTGCAAATTCGACATTGACGGCCTGCGGGATGTCTGGTACCGTCCTTCGTATCTGCTTGACCGCAAACAGAGCGGTGAAGCCTGCGCCAAACAGCGTTTCGACAATTACAAGAACCAGCCTCTGGAATTCAACTTCATCCCGGCATTCAGCGGGAAGCTCCAACAATACGGCATCTCGGCCGACAGAAGAGAGCGTACCGGAGTCAAAGCAGCCATTATCCGCGAGAAAGGTGTCAATGGCGACCGCGAAATGGCCTATTGCCTGTATCTCGCCGGTTTTGATGTCAAAGATGTCCACATGACCGACCTGATGTCCGGAAGAG
>JAZRWU010000033.1:0-2523 GCA_045599885.1 Bacteroidales bacterium
CGATCGGCGGATAATTGATGCTGGAAAACGCCTGAAAGCTCTTGGTATGCGTTTTGCAGGCTCTGGTTCCCCGGATGACTTTGCCGTTGAACACGATCTGCACGCCGGAAAAATCGCCGGCCGCAACTAAAAAGGGATCGATCATATTGATCCGGCTGTCGGTATTTTCATTCCCGATGGGCTTCTGCGCGCCGGTCAGAACGACAGGCTTCGGCGAATACCGGATCAGATAACTCAAGGCTGCCGCTGTATAGGCCATCGTGTCGGTTCCGTGCGTGATCACGAAACCATCGTAGTTTTCGTAATTCTCACGGATCGTCTGTGCCAGCGCGATCCAGTGCTTCGGGGTAAGATTGGTACTGTCCAGCCGGAACAGTTCCTCACAGGTTACATTGCATATCTCATTGATCGCGGGAACCATTTTCAGCAGCTGTGCGCTGGAAAGCTCCGGCTCCAGACCGTCATCCGCCATTTCGGAAGCGATCGTCCCGCCGGTCCCGATCAACAGAATGTTTTTCTTCATATCTTCTCCATAGAATAACCGACCGTACAGTTTTCATGTACGGCCGGTGTATTATTATTTACTTTTTTCTGCGTTTGGAAGAACTCCCGCAGGGAATGTGTCTCACTCCTTCGGAGCTTCGGTCGGAACGCCGGTAGCTGCTTCTGCAACGACCTTGGCTGCGTTTGCATTATCATCTTCCGGATCGTCGATGTTTGCAGCATAAACTCTGTTGTTTTCTGCATCGAATCTCCACTCCATGTTTGCAGAGGTTCCGCGAAGCTCGTCGCCTGTTGCGGTCATTTCAGCCTGCGGATATTTCTTGAACCACCACTTGGTTGCAAGGAGGCTATAGCAGATGAAGCTGACACCGAGGCCAACGAAGATCGAGTAATCGGAGCCGAAATAGCAGGCAATCAGGGAAACGATGATGGTGATGACACCGGCCCAGTTCCACTTGTAGCAGAACTGACCTTTTTCAACGTCATACAGATCCGGGATGTTCATGCGGCGTTTTCTGATCAGGAAGTAGTCTGCCAGAGTCAGGCCGAATACGCTGGACCAAATAGAACCGATAACGGTCAGGAAGGTTGCAATGTGGTCATAGATGATCCACGGCTGGATCGCAAAGCCGAGAACCGCAACGATGAATACGGCGATACCGTATTTGATCTTGCCTCTGGTCAGGGAGGTCAGGCAAAGAGCGCCCGGAAGCAGGTTCGCGGTGTTGTTGGTGGACCACTGTGCAAGGATAACCATGAGAAGAAGGATCGCAAGAACGATCGGGTTCTGGGTCATAGCTTCGATGGCTTCTACCGGATTGGAGTTGCCGAATACGATCATGGAGATCGCGCCGATGACTACCATGAAGGTCTCAGCAATGGTAAGACCTGCGAAATGGCCGAGGAGCGTATATTTGTTTCTCTTCCAGAAGCCGCGCTCGCCTTTGACGGTCTTGACTTCTCGTGTCCAGGTCTCAACGTCGGTTGCGCCGTCAGCCCAGTAGCACATGTTGAGGATCGCGATGTAAATGAAGGCATGTGCGCCGCCGGAGGACAGGTCGGAATCCAGAACTCTGCCGAACAGCTGGATGTCTTCTGCCTGCGCGATGTTGCCCATGCGGACAACCATGTAAACACCGATCAGAAGGATAGCCGGGCCTGCAATGTTCGCGAATTTTTCGATCGCGGAGAAACCGCAGGCGGTATTGACAGCCTGGAAAAGAAGGAATACCCAGAACCACAGCATCCAGTTGTCATAACCGGTCCAGGTGCGGACGATGATGTTGATGGCGATCGCGCCGTAATAGGTCTGGATACCGAACCACATTGCGCCGTAGAATACACGGACAACGTTCATGACAGTCATACCGTATTCGCCGAAGATAACGCGCATGTAGGTCGGATAAGAGATACCGTGCTCGGTACCGATGTCACCGCCGAAGGTGATCAGCACAGAAAGTGCAAGGCAGCCGACGATACCGGCAATGATCGTCTGCTCCAGGTTGATCTGAACGATAGCTTCGCCGCCGACTTCGAATGTTGCAAGAATAACGGCAAGGCCTACCCAGATGTTAAAATAGCCGAAATGACCCGTCTTCTTTTGCTTAAAGACGCGCGGGATCAGATCTTTTGAAATCATTTTGTTTTCTTTCAAAGGTTTTCCCCCTCTTTCCCGGCATAACGCCGCGATTTTTCTTTTGTCTTTTCCTGTAATGCCGGACAACTGAATAATATTGCAGGAAAAATTTTAACACTTGCAAAATATATTAGCAAAAAAAAAACGGTCTGTCTATACTGCATTCGCGTAATTCATCAAATCTTTTCCGAATAATCTTGTATCTGCGCCCTATTTATGCTACATTCCTTATTAAATAGAAGTACAGATCAGTTTCGAAAGGAGCATTTACTATTATGGCAAACAATGAACTGCTGAAACTTACCGCGCATCAGGTAAAAGAACGGAAATACAACAAGGCGATCCTCGCGATCGGCGCTTGTGAAGCACACGGCCAGCATCTT
>JAZRWU010000034.1:0-14868 GCA_045599885.1 Bacteroidales bacterium
AAGAAGCCCCTCCTTGGGCCGAAGCCGGTTATGATATTGCCTGGGAACAGTTCTGTCTCAGTCAGCAATTGCCTCAGTCGGCAATTGTGTCCGGCGGCAGCTTGCAGTGGGAGGAGAATCATGCGGTCCTGACGGTCAGCGGCAAACAGTTCAGCCAACGCTGGAACCTTCAGACGGCCTCTTTGGAATCATTCTTTTTCAAAGGCCGTGAATATCTAGGACATGAGAGTGACCAGGTGGCAGAACCTTGCTTCCAGGCCTTCCGTGCTGCTACCGACAACGATGCCGGCTTCGGTAACTGGCTGGCCAAAGACTGGAGAAATAATGGAATGGCCCATCCCGACCGTCGGGTGCTGAAGACAGATTATCAACGTGACGCGCAAGGTCGTCTGAACCTTGTTTTTGTCACGCTTCATCAGTATCTCAACGGCTCTGTCACGGCGACAGATCATTATGTGGTCTCTGCGGACGGCTCCATCGAAGTGGAAAGCCGGTACGAATGCGAGGGCGATCTGCCTGTCCTGCCGCGACTTGGCTGTGTCTGGACATTCTCCGGCGATTTCACCCGTTTGAATTGGTTCGGCTATGGTCCGCAGGAGACCTATCCTGACCGTTGTTCCGCTGCCCGGATATCGCAATGGTCAGAGAATGTCTCTCCCGAGTTCCGTTTCCCGCGTCCTCAGGAATGCGGCAATCACGAAGCCGTACAGCATTTCTCCTTGACCGATACCAAGGGCAGGGGAATCCGTGTCGCGGCTGTTGATGAGACTTTCAGTTTCTCGGTTTTGCGTTACACGGCTCAGGATTTGGATGCCGCGCAGCACCCCGAAGAGTTGCAGCCCCGTGCATCGGTAATCTGTTCCATCGACGCGCAGCAATTGGGTTTGGGTAACAGCAGCTGCGGCCCGGGCGTGTTGTCCAAATATCTGGTGACCCGCCGTCATCTTCATTACCGTATTTATCCTCAATAATTATGAAAAATAATCATTTTTACGGCTGGTTGCTTTGGTTGGCACTGGCATTATGTGTGAGTCCGGTGTCGGCGGCTCCGTCGAGCCTGGAGGAATTGAAGCAGGCTTTTCAGAATCCGACCGGGGAATCCGCACCTTGGATTTTCTGGTATTGGATGAACGGTGCTGTCACCAAAGAAGGTATCACCGCCGATTTGGAAGCTATGAAGGCCGCCGGATTGGAAGGTGCCTGCCTGATGCCCATCCGTGACAGTGCCCGTGTCAAATTCATGGACAATTCCGTTTTGCAAGGCACTCCCCGCTGGTGGGAAATGGTGGATTATTCGATGCACGAAGCCGACCGTCTTGGTCTGAAGATGGGAATGCACATCTGCGACGGTTTCGCCTTGGCCGGCGGTCCTTGGGTGCGTCCCGAGCAGTCAATGCAGAAAGTGGTCTATTCCCAGACCTTGGTTCAGGGTGGGAAAATCAAGCATCTGGTGCTGCCGCAGCCTGCCGCCAAAGAGAATTATTACCGTGACATCGCCGTATATGCCTTGCCCGTGTCCTATGCTTTGGAAAGTGCTGCCGATTTGCATCCGAAAGTGAGCCTCATCCGCGGAAATGCCGGAACCTCGGATCGTCCTGAAAGAGCCGGAGGCTGGATGCGTTCCGAAAACGATATGCTGGAAGGTTTGACCGACGGTCATTATAAATTGCAGAGTACGGCACCTTTGACGGTCCAATATGAGTTTGAGGAGCCTTTCACCGCCCGCTCGCTGGTGGTGGCTCCCAGCGGAACCAATTTCCAGGCATTACGCTGGACGGTTCAGGCCAGTGATGACGGAGAGCATTTCCGTGACATCAAAGTCTGTGTCCCGGCCCGTCGCGGCTGGCAGGATACCGATGCGGAAGTCACCTACAGTCTGCCCGAAACCACGGCTCGCTTCTTCCGTTTCTGCTGGTCTCCCGAAGGTACGGAACCCGGGGCTGAGGATTTGGATGCGGCCAAATGGAAAGCTTCGCTATCGGTCAAAAAAATAAATCTCCTTTCGGCTCCGTTACTGGAGAATTACGAAGGAAAAACCGCTTTGGTCTGGCGTCTCAGTCCGAGGCTTGACAGTCGGGATATTCCGGCTTCGCTTTGTGTCCGTCCCGAAGACATTATCGACTTGAGTCCGCTGATGACTTCGGAAGGCTGTATTCCTTTCGTGAAATTGGACAAAAATCAGAACTGGATGATTCTGCGTATCGGCCATACCTCCACAGGTCATGTCAACGATACGGGTGGTGGCGCCAAGGGACTCGAATGCGACAAGTTCGACGCCGATGCTGTCCGCTGGCAGTTCGAAAACTGGTTCGGTGCCGTATACAAACATGTGGACAACGATGTTCTCAAACGTGTGCTGGTCCGTATGCATTCCGACAGTTGGGAATGCGGCAGCCAGAACTGGACCGAGCGTTTCCCCGAGGAATTCCAAAAGCGGCGCGGTTATGACCTGATGCCTTATCTGCCTTTGTATGCCGGTATTCCCATCGGCAGTGCCGAACTTTCGGAGGCCGTGCTCTACGATGTCCGCCTGACGATTGCGGAACTTGTCAACGATGTGTTTTTCAAAACATTACATGAATTGTCGGCGGAGTACGGCTGCCAATTCAGCTCGGAATCAGTGGCTCCCACGATGTTGAGCGACGGTATGCTGCACTACAGCAGTGTGGATATTCCGATGGGTGAGTATTGGCTCGACAGTCCCACGCACGACAAACCCAACGATATGTTCGACGCGGTATCGGCTGCTCATGTCTATGGCAAGAATATGGTCCAGGCCGAAGGCTTCACTCAGCTGCGGGCTCTTTGGAAAGAATATCCGGGCATGCTCAAGTCCTTGGGCGACAAGAATCTGGCCTTGGGTATGAACAAATTGTTCTTCCACGTTTTCTGCCTGCATCCTTTCCCCGGAAAATATCCCGGAATGACCTTGGACGGCATAGGTCTGTATATGCAGGGCAATCAGACCTGGTGGCCTTACGTTTCGGCCTGGGTGGATTATTTCAAGCGTTGCCAGACGATGCTGCAATACGGTTGCCCGGTCAGTGATATCGCTGTGTTCAGCGGTGAGAACCTGCCTTCCCGTTCGGTGCTGCCCGATAAATTCGTCAGCTCTCTGCCGGGTCTGTTCGGAGAGGAAAGAGTCGCATCGGAAGCCGTCCGTGTGCGTAACGAAGGTCAGCCGGTGCATGAGACTTCGGTGCAGGTGGTGGCTTCTTCCAATATGATTACCGCCGACCTGTGGACCGATCCTTTGAGAGGTTATAAATACGATGCCATCAACCGCGATGCCCTGATCCGTCTGGCGCAAGTGCGTGACGGCCGTCTGTGTCTTCCCGGCGGGGCCTCCTATGGCGTACTGGTCTTCCCGACTGCTCATCCTATGGCCCCGGATAGAGATTATATGAGTCTTTCCCTGCTCAGGAAAATCCGGGAATTCCAGCAGGCCGGCCTGGTAGTGCTTCTCCCCTCCGAACGTCCTCATCATCCTGTGGGTTATGAGGAACTGGCCCGAACGGATGCCGACTCCTATCAAAAGGAATATGACGCTTTGGTGAACGCCATCTGGACGGAATCTGCCGCCAAGGCTCAGCTGCTGCCGTATCTTCCTGAAGATTTTTCCGCCTTCCATTTGAACCGCGACTTGAGTTTCCGTGATGCGGAAGGCCGTCTTTTGGACGATATCTTTTGGACGCACCGCCGCTCCGAGGAAGCTGATATCTATTTTATCGCCAATCCTCATGAAAAAGCTGTGACTTTGCAGGTGGATATGAGATCGGATGCCTCTCAGCCAAGCGTCCTGCAAATCTGGAATCCTCTGACGGCCGAAGTGAAGCAAACAGCCTGTTCGCAGTCGGAAGACCATATCCGTTTCGTGTTGCCGTTGGAGGCCAATCAGTCTTTCTTCATTGTCCGGACATCAGGTCAGTCTAAGAGGGTGGCGGAGTATTCCGTTGCGGAAACCGAGTTGAATCCGCTCCTGTGGAAGGTGCATTTCCTCAAGTCAGATCAAGTGCTGAATCAAGTGCCGACGGACTTTGACTGGAAGAATTCCGAAGATCCGGCCATACGTTATTATTCGGGAACGGCCGAATACAGCACTCAGTTCAATTATCGTCTTCCCAAGCGTTTCGCCGGCCGCGTATTCCTCGAATTGGACCGCGTGAACGTGATTGCCCGCGTGAGACTCAACGGTCGGGATTGCGGTATTGTCTGGACGGAACCTTTCCGTGTGGATGTGACGGAGGCTTTGGTCAACGGACGCAATCAGTTGGAGATTTCCGTGGCCAATACTTGGTACAATTACAGTCAGGCCATTCAGTACGGCCTCATTCAGGATTCCGATTATTGGACCAACGGTCGGGAATGGGATCATGACAATCGTTTGAGCGAGCCTCCTTTTGAACGTCTTCAGAGCGGCGGTCTGGGAAGCAGTCTCAAACTGATGGTGGAAACGCTAATAAAATAACATTCAGAATATGAAATTGTCAAAATCAATCATGGCGTTGTCGGCGGCACTGACGTTCTTGCCGCTCAATGCGGAGGTGAAGCTTCCGGCATTCTTTTCGGACAATATGGTGATTCAACAGCAGACGGAGGCCAGGTTCTGGGGCAGCGCCCGTCCATCATCGACACTCAGCATCACTCCTTCATGGAATGGACAGCGATACAAGGTGAAGACGGATGCCAACGGTCAATGGGAGACCACTGTTCCCACTCCGGAGGCGGGAGGTCCCTATTCAATCAGTTTCAACGATGGAACGGATCTGATTCTGGATAATGTGCTGGTAGGGGAGGTCTGGTTCTGCTCAGGTCAGTCCAATATGGAGGAACCGATGAAAGGTTTTCCCACCCAGTCGGTGGAGAATGCCACGCACGATGTTTTCCTTTCGCGCGATGGCGGTCTGCGTCTGTTGAAAGTGGGCAATGCCTCCAAAACAGAGCCGCAGGACGATATCCGGGGTGTTTGGACGGAAGCCGATCCCTCAACGGTATACGCTTTTTCGGCCTGTGCCTATTATTTTGGCCGCTACTTGCGTCAGGCATTGGGCGTGCCCGTAGGATTGATCAGCAGCAACTGGGGCGGTACGGCAGCCGAAGCCTGGATGAGCCGCGATGCGCTGAAAGCCTTCCCGCAGATAGAGTTGCCGACGGTCGGTCTGCCTGTCAAAGGTGTCAAACCGACTACGCTTTTCAACGGTATGGTGCATCCTTTCCTGGGTATGGCCATGCGGGGCTGTATCTGGTATCAGGGCGAGTCCAATTACGACCACAGTGAGTATTATGAGGATTTGTTCACAACCTTGGTGGCACAATGGCGTGAGGATTGGGGCATAGGTGAATTTCCTTTCTATTATTGTCAGATCGCACCTTATGACTACAGCATCATCACGGGCGAGGGTCAGCCGGTAATCAATTCCGCTTTCCTGCGTGAGGCTCAGTTCAAAGCGGAGCCGCGGATTCCCAACTGTGCGATGGTCGTGATGCTGGATGGCGGTGATGAGGTCACGATTCATCCACGAAGAAAGCAGTTGGCAGGTGAGCGTTTGGCGATGAAGGCATTGGCCGGCACCTATGGTTACAAAATAGATGTGGAGAGTCCGCGGTATGCCTCTATGGAAATCAAGGACAGTTCAATTGTCGTGACCTTTGACCATTCTCTGCGTTATCTCGATTGTACTGTCTGTCATAGTGAATCGGTCAATTTCACCATTGCCGGTGAGGATCGGGTGTTTTATCCGGCTGTCGCGAAGATAAAATGGAACACCAATACAGTGGAGGTCAGCTCTTCCGAAGTTCCTCATCCCGTGGCGGTACGCTATGCTTTCCGCAATGTGGTGGAGGGCGATCTGTATGGTCAGAACGGTATGCCGGTGTCGTCGTTCCGCACGGATGACTGGCCTATGGAGCCTGAAGGAATCAAGATATCCAAATAATCTCATAGAGCTATCGCATGAAACGTATCAGCCTTTGGATGACAGCCCTTTTGTGGGTATCGCTTTCTTCTGCCGCCATGAGCACAGATATTCCGGTCGCTGTCCGCGATTATGATGTGGTATGGAATTCCCAAAGCCGGAATTCCTCTGAATCCATGCCTTGCGGCGGTGGTGACATCGGATTGAATGTTTGGGTGGAGCAGGGAGATCTTTTGTTCTATATGGCCCGCAGCGGTACTTTCGACGAGAACAATACCATGCTCAAACTCGGACGTGTCCGTATTCAGATGGAATCGCCCATAGACACAGTCGGATTCGAGCAGCGCCTGAATCTGGCCAAAGGCAGTGTGGATATTCAGGCGCTTTGTGGAGGCATTCCTGTCGGTATTTCAGTATGGGTGGATGTGTTCAAGCCGGTTGTCCATGTGGATATTCAGAGCGGGAAACCGCAAAATGCCTATGTCTCCTACGAGAGTTGGCGGTATCAGGACCGTCTGCTCCAAAAGAATGAGAGTTATGGTAATTCCTATAAATGGTCTCCTCCACGAGGTTTGAAGATGAGGAGTGACCGCATCGGGCTTCTGTCCGATGGCCTGTGGTTCCGGCATGAGAATCCCGACAGCACCATGTTTGATGTCTGTGTGGCCCAACAGGGACTCAGCGCCGTGAAAGATTCGCTTTACAATCCTTTGGGCGGACGGGTGTCCGGTGGCAGCTTGAGAGCTCCTGGTTTTCAGTTCAAAGACAGTCTTGACGGCCGTTATCTGAATACCGATTATCGGGCCTGGCGTTTTGAAAGCCGTCGTCCAAGACGTTCGCAACAAGTGGAGATTGTCTTGACCACGGTGGAAAAGACGGCTGATACGGCAGAGGATGTCTGGATGAGACAGAATAGGGAGACGATGTCGTCTGTCCGTCTGAAACGCGACCGCAGGGCCACTGAGAAATGGTGGCAGTCATTCTGGGAACGCAGTTTTGTCCGAATAGACGAAAATGCGGCCGATTCCTGTACGGAAGAGTGGAAAATGGGTCGGAATTACCAGCTTTTCCGTTACCAGCTGGCATGTAATGCCTACGGTGAATGGCCTACCAAGTTCAATGGCGGACTTTTCACTTTCGACCCCGTTTATGTCAATCCCCAACGGGCCTTCTCTCCCGATTTCCGGAATTGGGGCGGTGGAACCTTTACAGCTCAGAATCAGCGGCTTGTCTATTTTCCGATGCTTAAGAACGGCGATTTTGACCTGATGCCTTCCCAATTTGATTTCTATCTCCGTCTTTTGGGCAATGCCGAATGGCGCAGCCGGTATTATTGGAATCACGAGGGTGCCTGTTTCACGGAACAGATAGAGAATTTCGCTTTGCCCAATCCATCGGAATATGGTTGGAAGCGGCCGGAAGGATTTGATCCGGGTATGGAGTACAACAAATGGCTGGAATATCTTTGGGACACTTCTTTGGAATTCTGCCACATGATCATGCAGGCCCGGGAGTACGGCGGTATGGATATAGAACGCTATCTTCCTCTGGTAGAAAGTGTCTTGCGCTTCTTCGACGGGCATTACCGCATGCTTGCGCGGGAACGAGGAGAGGCCGGACTTCCTGACGGACAGCATCTGCGCTTTTTCCCGGGCAGCGCTTGCGAGACCTATAAAATCACGGACGATGCCGCCTCGACGGTCGCCGGTCTTCAGGTTTTGAGCGCCGAACTGGAGGATTATTACCGCTCTTCCGGACGGAATACCGAATGGCTGTCTTCTTTCCGTAACACGCTGCCGGCGCTTCCGCTCCGCCGTCTTGACACGATTGCGGCAGAAGCGGATTCTTTGCCTGCTGTGATGGCTTTGGCTCCGGCCCGTTCCTGGGAACGCGTCAACAATACCGAAACTCCTCAATTGTATCCGGTATATCCTTGGCGGATGTATCATCTGCTCAGCCCGGAGGAGGATTTGGAGATTGCTAGGAATACTTACTGTTACGACCCGGACGTGCAGAAGTTCTACAGCCACGTCGGTTGGAAACAATTCAATATCTTCGCAGCCTGCCTCGGCCTGTCCGATGAGGCGATGAAATTGTCCAAACTGAAGTTCGCCGATTCGGAAAACCGTTTCCCGACTTTCTGGGGACCGGGCTTCGACTGGACTCCCGACCACAATTGGGGCGGTTCCGCGATGATCGGTCTGCAGGAAATGCTGCTTCAGTCGGTAGGAGATACGATTTTGGTGCTTCCGTCCTGGCCGGCCGACAGGAATGTCCATTTCCGTCTTCATGCGCCCGCCCGCACCGAAGTGGAGGTGAGATGGGAAAACGGAGAACTCAAGGAATTGGACGTGATTCCCGAAGAACGCCGTAAGGATGTGATAGTCTGTCCGTTGAATTAAACAACATAGAACTCAGCTATATGAAAAAAACGATTTTGACTGTATTGGCTGCCCTGACCTTGATTCTGCCGGTCTCTGCCTATCAACCCGCTGTTTCCGTCGCCGGCCTGTTCCCGCTCGAAGACTGCGGCCGCGATGTGTATGATTTCAACACCGGCTGGCGCTATTATGGCGGAGATCTGCCGGAAGCCGCATTGACCGAAACCGACGATTCATCTTGGGAAATCGTGAATTTGCCTCACACCGTCCGTCTGATGCCGGCCGAGGCTTCCGGAAGCCGCAATTATCAAGGCCCCGCCTGGTACAGAAAGCATTTTGTGGTGGATGCTGCTCTCGAAGGCAAAATAATCTGGATTTATTTCGAAGCCGTGATGGGCAAAGCCGATCTCTATGTCAATGGACAGTTTGTCCAGCAGCATCGTGGCGGTTATCTGCCGTTTGCCGTCTGTCTGAACGATTACGGTGTCAAAGCCGGCGAACCCTGTGTGATCGCTCTCCGTGCCGACAACAGCGACGACAAATCCTTTCCACCGGGCAAAACCCAATATACGCTCGATTTCGCCTATCACGGAGGCATATACCGTGATGTGTGGATGATGGCGGAGACCCCGGTCCATATCACCGATCCGGTGGTGGAACGTCATGAGACGGCGGGCGGGGGTGTGTTCCTTCATTACGATGATATTTCTGAAACCTCGGCTGAATTGTATGTGGACACCGAATTAGCCAACGAAAATGCCAAATCGGCTTCTGTGACGCTTGAAGTGCGTCTTTGTGATGCCCAAGGCAAATTGCTGCAGCGGAAACAGACCGCTGTCCAACTGCCCGCCGGCGCATTCCGTCAGCTTACGACTCATTTCAGCCTCCGTCATCCTCAGCTCTGGTCTCCCGAATCACCTTATCTTTATCAGGTGGAATTGCGTGTGCTTCAAGGCAGGCGCAGTCTGGATGGAGGAATGGTCCGGGCCGGTATCCGTCAGGCTGAATTCAGAGGCAATGACGGTTTCTATCTCAACGGCAAGCCCTATCATCAGCTGATCGGCACCAACCGTCATCAGGATTTCGCGTATGTGGGCAATGCTTTGCCCAATTCGCAGCATTGGCGTGATGTGAAAATCCTGCGTGAAGGCGGTTGCACTATTATCCGTTCGGCGCATTATCCTCAGGATCCCGCCTTTATGGATGCTTGTGATGAATTGGGTGTTTTCATGATTGTCCCGACACCGGGCTGGCAGTTCTGGAACAAGGCACCCGAATTTTCCGATGCCGTCTATGACGATGTGCGTCAGATGGTCCGTCGTGACCGCAATCATACCTCCGTGCTGCTTTGGGAGCCTATCCTCAACGAAACCCGTTTCCCGGAGAATTTCTCTTTGAAGACTTTGCAACTGACTCAGGATGAGTTTCCTTATCCCGGGGCACCGCTTTCTGTCGCCGATATGGCTTCGGCCGGTGTGGCTGAGCATTACGGTGTGGTCTATGGCTGGCCCAAAGATACCGGCAGTGTGGAGCAATGTATTTTCACGCGGGAGTTCGGGGAGAATGTGGACGATTGGTATGCCCAGAACAACAACAACCGCGTCTCCCGCAGCTGGGGCGAGGCCGCGCAGGTGCTTCAGGCACTCTCATTGGCCGATTCCTACGATGAAATGTTCCGTGGTCAGCGTCAGTTTATCGGAGGAGCCCAATGGCACAGCTTCGATCATCAGCGCGGTTATCATCCCGATCCGTATTGGGGTGGTCAGGCCGATTGTTTCCGTCAGCCGAAATATTCCTACTACATGTTCAAGAGCCAGGTGCCTGCCGATTGGAAAAGTGATTTGGTGGAAAGCGGTCCGATGGTGTTCATCGCTCATGAGATTATGCCGACTTCCAACAAGGATGTCGTCGTGTTCAGCAATTGCGACAGTGTGCGCCTGATTATCCACGAAAGCGATACGGTGGTCAAGCCGGTGATCCATGCGGCGGACGGAATGCCCAACCGTCCGGTGATTTTCGAGAACGCCTACGACTTCTGGGCCATGCGCGAGTTGAGTTATTTCCAGAAATCCCCTGAGAAAGTGAGCTTTGTCGCCGAGGGTATCATAGACGGCAAAGTGGTCTGCACCAGTAAGAAAATGCCGTCAAGGCGTTCTACCCATCTCAGCTTGAGGGTGGACCATGCCGGACAGAATCTGGTGGCCGACGGCAGCGATTTTCTGGTCGTGATCGCAGAAGTGACCGACGACAACGGCCACGTGCGCCGTCTGGCCAAGGATAATATTTTCTTCGAAGTGGAAGGTGAGGGCAGTATTATCGGAGATGCGCTTATCGGTGCCAATCCCCGTGCGGTGGAATTCGGTTCGGCACCTGTCCTGATCCGTTCCACGGAGACTCCCGGAAAAATCAAGGTCAAAGCCCGTGTGCTGTTTGAAGGACAGATGGCACCTACGCCCGCTGAAATAGAATTCGAGTCGGTGCCGGCCCTTTTGCCCACCTGCGCTTTGGAGTCGGTGGCGGACAATGCCGTCCAATCGGGTAAGGCTTCTTCTTCCAAGAACAGAACGCTCTCTCAAGAGGAAATCGGCCGTCTGTTGGAGGAAGTCCAGCAGCAACAGCAGGATTTCGGCGAAGGACGCAAACAATAGGGTGAATCCGTATGATACAATTAGTCATAGACCGAGGCAACTCCGTCTGCAAGTGGGCCTTTTTCGATGTCGCTCAGGCCGGCCTTTCTTCTTCGGGCGATTCGGACTCCTTGGCGGAACGTTATCGGGCAAGCCAGCCTTTGGAAGTGCTTCTGACCCCTTCGGCCGGACTTTCCGATTTGTCTTTCCTCCGTTCGCGGCATCCGGTGAATTGTATTTATTCCTCGGTGGGTAAGCCGGATCCCCAGCTTCTTGAATCGCTGCGGTCCACCATCCCTTTCGTGATGAATTACACCATAGACACGCCGGTGCCGATAGGGAATGCCTACCGTACTCCTGAAACCTTGGGACCCGACCGTCTGGCGGCGGCGGTAGGGGCCTGGACCTTGTCGCCCGGTTCCGCTTCTCTGATTGTGGATATGGGAACGGCGGTGACCTACGATTTTCTGACGGCGGACGGAGTCTATCAAGGAGGCAATATCGCGCCTGGTATATGGTTGAGATTCAAATCTTTGTATGAGAATACCGCAGCTCTCCCCATGGTGGAGGCCAAAGCGGATTTCCCCCCGATGGGTACCGATACCGAAACTGCCATCCGTGCCGGCGTGATGCAGGGCATCTGGAATGAACTGGAAAGTTATCAACGGTATTATGCCTCCCGGAATCAGGGACTTCAGACTTTTTTGACAGGAGGAGACCTGATTTATTTTGATAAGAAAATAAAAAATGGCATCTTTGTAGCCGAGAATTTGGTATTGATCGGATTACACAGAATATTGTCTGAAAATGCACCTGTTTAAATCAAAGCTTGTCATCATCGGTATGATGGCGGTCGGGTTGACGGTTTGTCCGTCACTGCTGATGGCTCAGCGGAACACCTTTTCGCCCTACAGCCGTTTCGGGTATGGCCTTTTGAACCGTCCTGAAATAGGAGCTGCCGGTGCTATGGGTGGAACAGGTATCGGTGTCCGGGAGGCAACAGCGATAGACCCGCTCAATCCGGCAAGTTTCTCGGCGGTCGATTCCATGACTTTCCTTTTCGATTTCTCGTTTTCGGGCCAGGTGGCGTCTTTCCATGAGAATGGAAAGTCGGCGGATTCCTGGAACTACGGAATGGATTATGTGGCGCTGAAGTTCCCCTTGGCGAGGCATTGGGGATTGTCAGCCGGCTTGTATCCCTATTCAAGCGTGGGGTATTCGTTCTCGGAGCAGGGAGTGCTTCCTGCCCTGGAGGGTGAATCCGAGACAGCCTTTACCAGAAACACTTCGGCCTCCGGTGGCCTGAACAATTTCTATTTGGGTACTTCTGTCGCGATACTGAGGCATCTGGCCTTGGGTGTCACCTGGAATTACCGTTTCGGTACTTTGCAATACGACAATGTGTTGGGATATCCCAGCTCAACGATTTATAAAAATACTTCTGTCAGCAACGCACTTCATCTGACCCAGTCAAGTTTCGAGTTGGGTGCTCAGCTGTATCATACGTTCGCAGGCAAGCACACTTTGGTATTGGGTGCCACCTACGAGTTGTCCATGCCTTTCCATTCGGAGTTCTCCAAAACAATGACCGCCGTCGATACGCTGGTCCGATATTCCGATTATGATTTTTCCACTCCCAACACGCTGGGTGTCGGCATCAGCTATACTTTTGACCGCCGTCTGACGGTGGCCGTCGATTATTCCCAGCAGGATTGGAGCCGTCAGCCGTTCTACAGTGTGAAAGACAGTCTGTCGGATCTGCGCCGTATGAGCCTTGGCGTGGAATATCTTCCTTCGCGCTTGGGAGAATATTATTATCAGGTCATCAAATACCGGGCAGGATTGCATTATTCGGAATCTTACCTTAGTTTTGCAGGCGTTCAGCTCAGGAATGTCGGTTTGAGTGTCGGTGCCGGATTGCCCTTGCGTCAGCAGCGTTCGATGCTCAACGTGGCTTTTGAGGCCGGAAAGACACTGACCCCCTCGGCGGATTTCCTGCAGGAGAATTATTGCAAGTTGAGTATGGGAATCACCTTCAATGAGAATTGGTTTGTCAAACGCCGTTTCCGTTGATGTCAGTGAAGTATGGGAAGCCTGTAGCGAATCCGGACAGATTCAGTCTTTGAGAGTAGAATTTATTATTAATAAAGAGAATATGAAGAAGAGTATTTATTTGTTTTTATTGGGTGCCGCCGTCAGTACATCTCTTTACGCTCAGAAAGGCGTGGAGGACGGCTCTCAATACGGACATGGAGAAGACAGTATCCGTTGCATCCAGAATGTAAGTCTGTACCGTACGTATGCCAAGCAGAAAGATTATGCTTCCGCTTTGGAGTTTTGGGAAATCGCTTATAACGAGTGCCCGGCCGCTACGGTCAATCTTTATATTGATGGTGTCAACATCCGCCGTTGGCAGATGCAGCAGGAAAAGGATCCGGCCAAGAAGATGGAATATTTCAAACTCCTCTTGCAGGTTTTCGACCAGCGCGTTCAGTATTTCGGAAATTATGTCCGTGCCCCCAAACCATCTATTATGGGTCTGAAAGGTGTGGAGTTTTTCCAGAGCCATCCCGATTTGGAGCATGCCGACAAGTCGGAGGCCTATCAGTGGCTGAAACAATGCATCGAAGAAACTTCGGTCGATCAGTTCAATGCCGCCATCGCTCCTTTCTTTGTGATGGCTTCGAAAGCCATGCTTTCCGATCCTGCCCACGAAGAGCAGTTCTATGCTGATTATCTCAAAGTCAACCAATTGCTAGACGATAAGATTGAGGCTACTCCCGACAGTGTCCAACAAGCCAAAATCCGCGGATACAAGTCCTCGACCGACGATTTGTTCGTGAAATCCGGCGTGGCCGATTGCGAGAGTCTGGAAAAACTGTTCTCGGCTCAGCTTCCGAACAATCTTGAGAATCTTGACTGGCTCAAGAAGGTGATTTCCATCTACAAACGTGTCCGTTGCACCGAGATGCCCACCTATTTCGCCGCCGCTGAGGCTGCCCACAAGCTGGAACCGACCGCTGAATCGGCAGAAGGTTGCGCCTATATGTTCATCAAGAAAGGTGACTATGTTCAGGCCGCCAAATATCTGACCGAGGCCATCGATATGGAAAGCAGCAAGGATAAGAAGGCTGATTATGAGTATCTGGCCGCTTCGACCCTCTTTGCCGGCAAACGCTTTTCCGAAGCCCGTCAGCATGCCTTGAACGCTGCCAGTCTCCGTCTCGGTTATGGCGATCCCTATATTCTGATTGCCAAAATGTATGCCAACAGCGTGGACCAGTTTGACGATCCTGTCCTCCGTCGCGCTGTCTATTGGGCCGCTACCGACAAAATGGAACGTGCCAAGAGTGTGGATCCTTCCAAGACGAATGAAGCCAATGAATTCATCAGCCGTTACAGAGAGCAGTATCCGAACAGTGAGGATGTGTTCATGCATCCCGCCTTGGACGAAGGCAAAACCTATCGTGTAGGCGGTTGGATCAACGAAAACACGACTGTCCGCTCCAAGAAATAATCCGGTAATCCGAAAATGAGTTTCAGATCGGGTAATCATATCAACCTCAGGGCAGCTGCATTCTGTGCGGCTGTCCTGTTGTTTTTCCTGTCTTCCTGCAAGAAAGAGCAGACGGATATGATTCCCAATTTCGAAGACCGTTCCCAGGTCCCCGGAATGCATGCGGATTCCGTGACCACGCTCATATCCGACTCCGGCGTGATCCGTTATAGGGTGCTGACGGCTGTCTGGGATATCTATGACGAAAGCAAACGTCCCTATTGGTATTTTCCCGAGAAAGTCTATTTCGAACGCTTCGACAATGCGATGAAGGTGGAATCGGTCGTCCAGAGCGATACGGCCCGCTATTATTATGAAGACAAAATCTGGAAGTTGGAGCGCAATGTGAAAGTGATGAATCTCTCCGGGGAAAAATTTGAGACGCATCT
>JAZRWU010000035.1:0-13664 GCA_045599885.1 Bacteroidales bacterium
CGGAATCTTGACCGTAAAGGCTGGGGGGCAATGCTCCGGAATCAAATCAAGAATCCACAACCTGTAGCAACTTGATGCAATTTGCACCAAGTTGGAAACGAGATTACGAGATTTGCAATACGTGGTTTACCGGGTGTTTACGAACATTATCCGGTGATTTTCAAGCGCGAAATCTCTTTCGGAGGCTCGGGCGTTTTCCGTCCCCGGAGTCGGGAGGCGCTTGAGAAACTGGCGGCGCATCAGCCGGGCAAGGCATTTCTGGTGGAAGAATATGTGGAGGGAGATGACTACAGCGTTGATGTGTTGCGTTGGGCTGGAAAATGCTGGGCTTCCGGCTATAAAACGCTGGCTCATCAAGGTCAGGGACCGTCCCGACTCCGCGAAGCGTTCAAGTGCCGCTGCTGTGCCAATGGGCGGCGATGATGGTGGAAACTATTGACTATGAAGGAGTCTGCGGAATGGATTTCCGTCGTGATTCACAAGGGAACTGGTATTTTCTCGAATGCAACCCGCGTTTCACCGGCGGCATCGACACGCAGATAGCGGCCGGTTTCGACATCCCGTATGGGTACTGGAGGCTGGCTTCGGGCCTCGGCTTGGAAGATCAGGCTCTCCGTTTCTTTTGCGTGTAGGAAGCGTCTCATCTTTCTCATTTTTGCCGTATTCCGGTAAGTGAATACCGGACGCCCTCCCTTTCAATAAACATTTGCCCTTGCTCCATAACCACTCTCGCCTTTGGCCGGCTGTCTTTCCGAAGGGTCGGAAGCGCCTCCGGATTTTGGGTATAAGCCACCCAGGCATCGGGAATGCCGTAGCCATATCGCTCATCGGGCTGGAGATAATGGTCGGCCGAACGGATGATGCGCTCGCGGATCTGCATCGCGTTTTCCTCTGGCAGGGCCGACCATAGACAGGCGGCCATACCGGCTATCATGGGGCAGGCGAAGGAAGTGCCGTTGCCGCTTCTGATACTCCCGTCCGCAGGGTCGATAATGCGGCAGCCCTGTCCCACCGCGCAGACTTCCGGCTTGACTCTGCCATCGTAGGAAGGGCCGAAGCTGGAAAAAGCGGCGATGTTTTTTTGCAGGTCCACCGCTCCGACACTCAGAATAGAATCGGCATCGGCTGGGGGACTGATGTAGTGCCAGGCTTTGTTGCCTTCGTTGCCGGCGGAGCAGCAGACCAGTATGCCTTTTCGGGCGGCAATGGTGGCGGCGAAGGATGCACGGACTGTTTTTCCGTCCAAATCGCTGTATGTCAGGTTGAAATCCGGATTGTCAAATTGGAAATAGCCGAGAGAGGTGCTGATGATATTCGCCCCGAGGCTGTCGGCCAATTCAAATGCAGTCACCAAATTGTCCATCTCTTTGGGACTTTCGGAGGAATGCTCTTCCGAGCGTATCAGGTAATAATCTGCGGCGGTGGCGGCTCCATGGTAATCATCCGTCCGGGCGGCGATGATGCTCAGGCATTTCCCGCCGTGAGAACCGGTTTCGTCAAACAGGCTGGAGGTCTCGTCTGTCAGGTCGTAGCTTCCGAGAAAATGCTCCTTGAACTGAAAACAAGTGAGGCTGTCCGCATTCTGGAAGCCCACATCGATGATGGCCATCCGGATGCCTTGACCTTCGAAGCCGGCCTCATGCAACTTTTGGAGATTGTATGTCTCCTGCTGAGGGTCGCTTTCCGGATAATCGGTCATGGCGTTTCTCAGATAGGATTTTTGGACCTTGGCCGTCTGGACCTCTTTGTCGTTCCGGGTCAGTTCCACCGAACGCACGAAGCGGCAGGCCGCAATTCTTTCCCGACTGAGGCTGTCCATCTCCACTGTCGCGCCATTGAACCATCGGCTGGTGTGCAAAACTTTGGCTCCTAATGTTTTAACGCTGTCAAGATATAACGGGCTCACCGCGTAATCGAGTGAGTCGACGGCAATTTCCCATCGGGCTCTTTGCGCGAGTGCCTGGTCGCTGAGGGCCAGCATTTCACTGCCGGCCTTGTCGGTGAAGCTGATGAAATAGGTGCAGAGTAATAAAATCAGGTGCATATTGCCGGCCGGTTGGTAAATAATGATGGTGACTGTATGATTAAAAAACAAAAATAGTTATTATTGCGGTCTGTTGAAATGATAAGTCATACTTATGAGAAAAATAACATTGCTTACCCTGCTCTGGCTGTTGACGCTCCCTTCATTTGCCCAGTTCGGCCAGGAAATCTACCATGAATTCAGTGACAGGAATGCCGTCAAGGCGATGTATGTTTCGCCGACGATGTTCGGAATCATGTCCAAAATCCCCAATATTCAACATAAACGGGAAGGATTGGATCTTTACGAGGTTTTTCCCACGTTTTCAGGTATGTATTTTCTTCAGACGGCCAATCAGGATGAAATGTCGGCCATTCGGAAGAAATTGGAGCATTGCCTGAAACGCGACCATTACGAACTTTGGATGGAAGTCAAGTCCCCCGCCTCTAATCCATCGAAAAATTCGGCGAGATTTTTCACCCTTGGCGATGAGCAGTTCATCCAAAGCCTCGTGATGATTGCCGATGAGCCTGTGAAACAGGAATTTTCGTTCCTTTGCATTGAAGGCAGCATCCAACGTGACAAATTTCAGGCTTTGGTAGATAAGAACCGCTGATTATCGTCACTGGGCTGTTTCTGCCGGCGGCGGAACAGGGCGGCGGCCAGGCTGCCGGAAAAATTGTGCCAGACCGAAAACAAGGCTCCCGGCACCGTGGCCATCGGGTAGAGAGCGAAATGCGTGGCTGCCAGCGAGGTGGCCAGGCCGGAATTCTGCATTCCCACCTCAATCGAGACGGCGACGCATTTGGGTTTCTCCAGTCCGGCCAGCGTGGCGAAAAGGTAGCCGATGCACAGTCCGGCCAGATTGTGAAGGATGACAGCAACACCCACCAACAGACTGCAACTGAGTATGTTGGCGGCATTGTGCGAGACGACTGTGCCTATGATGGCGGCTACGGCCAAGGTGGAAACTGTAGGCAGGAAAGGAAGAATCCGGCGGGCGGTTTCCCCCATGAACCGCTGTACGGCAAAACCGAGGACGATGGGCAGAATCACCACTTGGATGATGCTCAGGAACATTCCCCAGACATGGATATCAATGCTTTCGTGGGCCAGCAGCCAGACGAGGGCAGGGCAGAGCAGCGGGGCCAGCAGCGTTGAGACGGCCGTCATAGCCACCGAGAGCGCAACATCCCCTTGGGCGAGGAAGCACATAATATTGGAGGCGGTTCCTCCGGGGCAGCAGCCGACCAGAATCACGCCGAGGGCGATTTCGTCCGGCAGATGGAGCAGGTGGCAGAGCAGCCAGGCCAGCGAGGGCATCACGATAAATTGCGCCGCCTCGCCGATGAGAATGTCCTTTGGACGTTTGAAGACGGGGACAAAGTCGGCGGGCCGTAATGTCAGTCCCATCCCGAACATTATGATTCCCAGCAAAGGAGTGACCGTGGAGGTCCCGATCCAGACGAAGGAAGACGGCACCAGAAGAGCCAGAGCAGTCACCGCCACCACCAACAGCGTGATGTGCGAATCAATCCAAGCCGATATGTTGCGAATGGCAGCCAAAAGCCCCATCAAATCATCAGGAAATCAATTCTTTTTGATGGTTATCACGCCAGTGGAACGGTGAGTTGAAGGATTGGTGTAGAATACTTCGAAATTCTCTCTGTCGTTCTCGTCCGGAGTTCTGAAATCGACGTATTTGGCAGGATATCCGGTAATCGTGATTCTTTTGATTTTGCGGACTGTACGGCCAAAGCCCTTGCCTTCCACCTTGTAAGAAAGCTGAATAAGGACATCTCCTGCGCTTTTCTCCACCAAAGCCTGATAGGATGCATTTTCAAGAATGGTTTCCAAAGAAGAATGACGCTTTTCGTATTCACTCGGTGTGTAAGTGAAGGTGATGGGCGTTTCAGCTACCTGGAGAGAGGCGGCTGTGGCTGAGAAAACGGGAGCCTTGACGGCCGTTGTTTGGATGGATGATTTGAACACTGTGCACGAGGCGAACAATAACACGCTGACAAGCAAATAAATAAGTCTTTTCATATTTGAGTGGATTATGTAACTGACAAAAATAAGAAAAAATCAGAATGATATGAGCCTGAATGGAATAATTTCGGAGGAGGCGTTTTCAGGTGAGAGAATAATAGAAAAATATCGGAGAATTGGGTATATTTGCAGCCGGTACAATTAACGCACCTCTATTAACATGCAAGTAGATATTTTTGACAAAATCCGGGTTTCCACCGGTGGCCCGATCGGGCAATACCGCGAAAGAGCGGACGGTTATTTCGCTTTCCCGAAGCTCGAAGGTGAGCTGGGACCTCACATGCGTTTCAACGGCAAAGAAGTGCTTTGCTGGAGTCTCAATAATTATCTGGGATTGGCCAATCATCCTGAAATCCGCCAAGTCGATGCCGAGGCGGCCGCACGCTGGGGTATGGCTTACCCGATGGGCAGCCGTATGATGACCGGTCAGACTTCTCTCCACGAGCAGCTGGAACGCGAGTTGGCCGATTTCGAACGCAAAGAAGCGGCTTTTGAGTTCAATTTCGGCTATCAGGGTATCGTTTCGACGATTGATTCTCTGTTGAGCCGTCACGACGTGGTCGTAATCGACTCCGAAGCTCATGCCTGTCTGATAGACGGTACCCGTATGCACATGGGCAAGACTTACAAGTTCAGACACAACGATATCGCTTCCTGCGAGCAGCGTCTCAAAATCGCTACCGCTGAAGCCGACAAAAACGGCGGCGGCGTGCTGCACATCACCGAAGGCGTGTTCGGCATGACGGGTGCGCTCGGTATCCTCGACCAGATTGTCGCTCTCAAGAAAAAATACCATTTCCGTATCCTGATTGACGATGCTCACGGTTTCGGCGTGATGGGCCCGACCGGACGCGGCACCTCCGAGCATTTCGGCGTGATGGACGGAATAGACCTGTATATCGGCGCTTACGCCAAGTCGATGGCCACCATCGGCGGTTTCGTGGCTTCCGAAAAGGATATCATCAACTACCTGCGCTACAATATGCGTTCGCAGATGTATGCCAAGTCGCTGCCGATGCCTATCGTGGAAGGCTGTCTCAAACGTCTTGAGATTATCCGCGGTCCCGAAGGGGATGCCCGCCGTCAGCAGCTCTGGACGGTTACCCGCCGTCTGCAGCAGGGTTTCCGCGACCTGGGCTATCAGATTGGTCCGGCCGAAGCTTGCGTCACTCCGGTACACCTCGCCTGCGGCATCAATCAGGCCTCCAATATCGCCGTCGATTTGAGAGAGAATTACAATATCTTCTGCTCGATTGTCACTTATCCCGTGATTCCGGCCGGTATGCTGATTTTCCGTATCATTCCCACCGCCGCCCACACGATCGAAGATGTTGACCGCACGCTCGATGCTTTCCGCGACATCAAGATGCGTCTCGAACGAGGCGATTACGACAAGGAAATCCCCGACATGGCTTTGATTCATTGAGAATCTGATTGGATAAGCTCTGAAATGCATCTCCGAAGCAGCTCTGTCTTTTGGCGGACGCTGTTTCGGGGATGTGCCGTTTTGCACAACTCTGTGATTATTGCTAACTTTGTCCCGGGTTCGGTTTTGCCTTTATTGAAACAAGTAAAACAACATCAAAATGCTGTCAAAAATCATTGATGAGAAATTGATCCGTCAGTTGGAGCTTATCATCGGCCGGAGTTCCAAAATTGTGCTCGTGGTGCATGAGAATCCGGATGGGGATGCGATAGGCTCACTTTTGGGAATGTACCATTTCCTGAAATCTCAAGGAAAAGAGGTGCGTCCTATGATTCCCAACGATGCTCCGGCGAATCTGCAATGGTTGCCAGGCTTTGATAATGTGGTGGTTTTCAATAAAAATGCTGGACGGGGTTGTCAGTTGCTGTATTCTGCCGATTTGATTCTGATGATGGATTTGAATACCTTGGACAGAACCGGCCGTATGGCGGACGCTATTCGTCATTCCGCGGGTGTCAAGTGTTTGATAGATCATCATATCCATCCGCAAGTTGAGGCCTCGGTCGTGATTTCCCATCCTGAAATCGCATCCACCTGTGAATTGGTCTTTCGTTATGTCTGCCGTACCGAGAAACTGGACGAACTCAGCCGGGAGGCGGCCACCTGTATCTATACCGGTATGATGACCGATACGGGAAATTTCTCCTATAATTCCTGCCAAAAGGAGATTTATCTGATTATCTATTCATTGCTGGAAAAAGGCATCGACAAGGACTGGATATACCGCAAAGTCAATTGTGAGAACACGCTCAACCGTATGCGGATGAAGGGCTATGTGCTCTCAGAAGGTATGGAAATGCTGCCCGAATACAAAACCGTGATTATCCGTATGCCGAAATCCAAGTTGGATGAATTCGATTCTCAGCCGGGCGATACGGATGGTCTGGTGAATATGCCATTGGATATCCAAGGAGTTGTTTTCTCGGCTTTCCTGCGTGAGGAGAGTGACATCATCCGTCTTTCGTTCCGCTCTACGGGCAACTTCCCGGTCAACAGAATCGCGGCGGAGCATTTTGAGGGCGGCGGACATCTCAACGCAGCCGGTGGACGTTTCCGCGGCAGTTTGGAGGAGGCACGCGCCTTGTTGCTGAAGGTATTGCCCTCCTACGTTTCTGAACTTTGAGACGGGTAACTGATGAAAGGAAAAAATATCATCATTCCTTTCAAAACGGCTTCTAATGAGTTATCTTTGTCCGGAACAATTCAAAGCAGTTTCTGATACGGCTTCTATGATTATGAAAAAATTATTGTATATACTCCCATTGGTGCTTCTGCTGATGGTCTGCTCCTGTGGCCGGAAAACCAAGACTTATGCTCAGCAACTCAAGGAAATGCAGGAGAATATCGCCAATTTCATGGACATTCACGGCTATAAACTGACGGATGAGATGCCCACGTCGGTGCCTTGGATTGATAAAGACGGCAGGCCTCTGTTTTATAAGCTGGAGAGCGGTCTTTATCTGAATATCATCGACACGGGCTATACGGCAGGCACACCTAAAGGGACGGTGGTCTGTGTCCGCTATACGGAAATGAGTGTCAGCGGTGACAGTATCACGTATTCCAACATGGGCAGTGGTTTCGACCCGGCGGAAATCACCTACGGCAAAGTCAATACCTCCGGCGGCAACTCCTATTATTGGGGCGACTGTCAGGCATGGCATGAGCCGCTCGGATATGTGGGAGATTATGGTCATGTGAGAATCATCACTCCCAACGACCTTGGAATGCCGGTTTATGACAACAGTTCGGTCAGTCTTCTGGCTCATTTCTACGAACTCAAATATACATTCTGGCGCTAACCGCTTCGATTATGAATCAGTTGATGAAATCTATCTCAGGCATCCGAGGTGTGGTCGGAGGCCCCATTGACAATAGTCTTAATCCATTCAATATCACTCGTTTCACGGCTGCATACGCCCGTTGGGTGAGCCGGCATTCCCAAGGCGGGAAGCGTCAGATTGTGGTGGGGCGTGATGCCCGTATTTCGGGCGAGATGCTCTTTCAACTGGTTTCCGGCACTCTGATGGGAATGGGTTTCGATGTGCTGGACATCGGTTTGGCCACCACGCCCACCACGGAACTTGCGGTCAGGATGTCGGGCTCGGACGGCGGCATCATTTTGACGGCCAGCCATAATCCCAAGCAGTGGAATGCCCTGAAACTGCTCAACAGCGAAGGCGAGTTTTTGGATGCCGCTGCCGGACGCTATGTCTGCGAGACGGCCGAAGCGGATGATTTCGAATTCGCTCCCGCCGAAAGTCTCGGTCATATCCGTCAGCAGTCTTTTACCGAGGCTCACATCGAAAACGTTTTGAATCTGGCCTTGGTGGATGTCGAAGCGATTCGTCGGGCCGGTTTCAGGGTGGTGGTCGATGGCATCAATTCGGTGGGCGGCATCGTCTTGCCGAAACTGCTGGAGGCTTTGGGCGTTGAGAATGTCACTTGTCTCAATGCGGAGCCCAGCGGTCTGTTCGCCCATAATCCGGAACCGCTGCCGCAACATCTGACCGGGATTTCGGATTATCTGCGTTCGGGTCGGGCGGATGTCGGTTTTGTCGTTGACCCCGATGTGGACCGTCTGGCGATTGTCTGCGAGAACGGTGAGATGTTCGGCGAAGAATATACGCTTGTCTCTGTGGCGGACTATGTGTTGTCGCATACTCCGGGCAATACGGTTTCCAATATGAGCTCCACCCGCGCTTTGAGTGATGTGACGGCCCGTTATGGTGGAACTTATACGGCTTCTTCGGTCGGAGAACTCAACGTCGTGGCTGCTATGAAGTCGGTCGGCGCGGTGATAGGCGGCGAAGGCAACGGCGGTGTGATTTATCCGGCTTCGCATTACGGCCGTGATGCGCTGGTGGGAATTGCCTTGTTCCTCTCGCATCTCGCTCATAAGCGTTGCCCGGTATCTGAATTGCGTGCCACCTATCCTTCTTATTTTATGGATAAACAGCGGGTGGATCTGACTCCTGAGCTTCAGTTGCCGTTGATATCCGCCAGATTGAAACAACGTTTCGCCGGTGAGCGCATCACCGATACCGATGGTGTGAAGATTGATTTCGCCGATCGTTGGGTGCATGTGCGCGGTTCCAATACCGAGCCTATTGTCCGGATTTACACGGAGGCCAGGACGGCGGAAGAAGCGCATCGGCTGGCTTGCGATATTCGCGATTTCATTCGCGAAAGCGAATGAAATCAATCCTCTTTCAGAAGCTGTTTGAATTTGTTTCGAGTTTTTTTGAGAACGGTTTTTGAGAACGGTTTTTGAGAACGGTTTTGTCTATCGTTTTGCGTAATATTGTATTTTTGTTGTAAGAAATTTAAACAGCTTCTTAATGGGGGAGCGTACTCTATGTTTTTTTATTCTTCGGGTTCCACGTGCAGGGAAATCTGCGTTTCCTGGCCGTATTTCTCACGAAGTTTTGCTTCGGCGATTTCGGTGAGACGATGAGCTTCAAATACGCTCATTTCGGGATTCACTTCGAAATGCGCATCGATGATAACCGTCGGACCGCTTCTCCGTGTCTTGAGTTCATGTACGTTATGGACACCCTCCACCGAACAGATGATGTCGGACATATCGGCTTCGATTTCTTGGGGCAGGGAAGCCTCCGTAAGCTCTTTCAAAGCCGGAATGGACATTTTCACGGCTATGACAAGGATAAACAGGCTGATGCCGCAGCAGACGATGGGATCGAGGATGACGAATCCGCCGCCGAAGGCAATGGCCGCACCAATACCGGCCGTCGCTCCTATGGACGACAAAGCATCGGTGCGATGATGCCAGGCATTGGCGATGACGGCGTTGCTGTGGTGTTTTTTTCCCGTCCGGGCCGTCCATTGAAACAGAATCTCTTTGACTAGGATGGATGCGGCGGCGGCCACAAGAGCAATGATTCCGGGAACCTCAAGCGTTTCTCCCTGCAGTACGCGGACGATTTTCCTGATGCCGTTTGCAAGCAGCTCTCCTCCGACCACCAGCAGGAGCAAGGCCACTATGATGGTGGCCAAAGTCTCAAATTTGCCGTGTCCGTAGTCGTGGGTCTTGTCCTGACCTTTGGAGGCGACTTTCAGCATCACCAGTACCACCACGTCGCTGACCAAGTCGGAGAACGAATGGACAGCATCGGCCAGCATGGCGGAACTGTGTCCCACGATGCCGGCCAGCAGTTTGATTCCGGAGAGCGCCACGTTTACCATGGCACCCCAGAATGTCACTCGGGTGATGGCCTGTTCTCTCGGCTGCATCTTTTTCAAAGCTCTTTGGCCTTGAGGTCGATTTTCTGGTCGATATTGGTCATTTCGAAAATCGTCATCACATCCTGACAGATATGGATGACAGAAAAAGTGGCGCCCAGGGCTTTGGCTTTCTTATGGGCGGCCAGCACTTGACGGAGCCCGGCGGAAGACATATATTCCACGCGGTCAAAGTCGAGAACGATGCCGTTTGCCTCTTCAATCTCATCGATGGCTTTGCCGAGGTCGGGAGAGGAGATGGTGTCCAGCCATCCTGTCGGCTTCAGGGTGACAATTCCATTTTCAGTTGTCGAAGTTGTTATCATATACGTTGAAGGTTGGTTTTTATTCTTATATCAATACAGACTTTTGATGACAGTCAGGATATTCTTGCCCTCTTTGTATTCGTATGTCGTTTCATCGGCCACGTTGAAGGCAATCAGCCTACCCAGACCTCCGACTTGAGTGTCGATGTCGTAACTGTTTAAATCGACCATGTTCTCTTTCGGATTGTAAGGAATGCCGTGATCGGTGAAACGTATGGTGACCTTGTCGAAAATATCCAAAAAGAATTCTATTTTTTCCTGCTGTTTGTCTTTCCCCTCAAAAGCATAGGAGCAGATGTTCACAAAAATCTCTTCTGTGGCGACACAAAGTTCCAGCTGCATTTTCCGGGGAAGATTGGAACTGAGGATGAGATTTCTTATTTTGGACAACTCTTCAAGCTTGGGTTCAAGTGACAGAATATGACTCTGTCTGGGAGATGGCGTCCGGGCGGTCATCGACAGCAGCGTCACATCGTCGCTCTGTTCGGCTTTGCCCACGAAGCCGTTCAGCGAGGCCTGCAAAGTGGAAATCAGGTCTTTACCGTCTTGGCAGTTCTTTAGTGCCTGTGCGAAACGTTCCATGCCGAAAAACACCCCTTCTTCATCGGCGGCTTCATTCACACCGTCAGTATAGAGAAGAATGCTGTCGCCTGGAGACATGCTGATACTTTCTTCCACAAATTCCTCGTCCTCGAACAATCCAAGCAAGGTGTTTTTGGCTCCTTCCAGAAGTTTGGGTCCGCCTTGGATAAGGAAGGGAGGATTATGTCCGGCGTTGGCGTATGTGAGCATTTCTTTTTCAGAGTCATAAATGGCAACGAATGCGGTCGCGAACAACATGTTCGGATTCCTTTTCACCAAGGCGTCGTTGGTGTTCCGGAGCAATTCGGCTGGATTTTTCCCGAGATTGCTGTAAAAACGTATCAGAACCAGGACCGCTGTCATGAACATGGCCGCCGGTATCCCTTTGCCCGACACGTCACCTACGACAATCAAAGTATGAGTGTCGTCAATGCGCTGGTAGTCATACAAATCTCCTCCGATAGATTTCGCCGGTTTCAGCATGGCGTGGATTTCGCAATTGCCCAATTTGGCCTCCGTCGGTGGAAGCAGGCCCATCTGGATGGAGGAAGCGACGTCGATTTCCGCATTCTGACGTTCCTGCTCCCGGTTGAGGCTGCGTATATCTTCCAGATAACGGTCAATATCTCCGGACATTTTGTTGAAGGCTTTGCCGATCATCGCGAATTCATCTTTGCCGTTCTCGTGAAGCTTCTGTTCCGACCGCTTGCCATGGCTGATATAATCCGTCATAATCTGGCTGATGTGCCGGGCAGGACGGGATACTTTCCGCCGGATGACCAGATACAGCAGAGCCGTGATCAGACCGAAAACCGCCAGAATGATGACGGCCACTTTCGTGAACTCCTGGCGGATGATGGTGTCCATGTCCCCCAGGGAAATTCCACCGCCGATCATGACTTTGTTGCCGAAGGTATCGGTCATGGCGAATTCTATTTCGAGAGCCCGTTCAATCTCGTTGCTCTTGCCGATGCAATAATGGCCGGATTCTTCCCAGGCTTCCATTTCCTTTGGAGTCAAAGTATAAGCGCGTTGAAATCCCGTCAAGTGATTGAGAGCCTCATCACCGAATTTGGATTCTTTTTTGGCGAAGGATATATATGTGATGGAATCCATGGTCTCATTGGGCATATACATGAAGATATAGTCAATCCGGTAGAATTGGCACATATAATCCCCAAAGAAGTTGGCTTCCTGGCTGTAGTTGAGATCCAACGGCACATGGCGTTTCTGGGACTCGTATGCAATCAGATCACCGTAGATGCTGATAATCGCCCTGGCATATCTCTGAGTGTTCATGTTCACAATCCTCGACACGGAAAAATAGGCGCAACCGAACACCAGAATATAGCCGAATATCAGTAGAATGCTTATTCGGATGGTCAGTTTGTTGGCGATGGAATGTTTTAGACCGGGCATATTTTTTTGTTGTAAGAAATTTAAACAGCTTCTTATTACGATAGATGTCCTATGAACTTACAAAGATATAAATCCTCTAATCCATTTCAAAATAATCCAAAGTCAGAAGACTCTCAAGAGTGCGTTCCAGATAGGCGCCGTCCATCAAGGGCCAGGAGAATCCAAGGCGGTACAGGACATTGGCGGTGAACATATTGTCGGTGTTGACCATATGCAGGTCGGGGCGGTCGTTGGTGAGCAGGCCCTGAAGGCGGCTGTTCATTTTCTCATCACCGAGCATACGGTAATAATCGGCATAATACTCTTCGTCAGCCACGGGTTTTATCTGCAGACCGCAACGGTTGCAGGCCTCAATCAACTGCATTTCATCGAATCCGAACCGGTTGTCGGCATTGAAAGCCGTGAACTGCTCGTTGGTTCCGGCCAGCAGCACAATGGCTTTGGCCGTCATATCGACGGGCGAGAACCGCATCGGGTCGGTGGAGTGGCTGATAGGGCATTTTCCCAAGGTGGTGAAACCGCGTAAGGCATTGAGGAAAGCGTTCGTATTGAAGTTGATTTGGAATTCGCCGTCACTGTGCCGGCCCATCAGATTGCCGACGCGGATGATTTTACCTCTCATGCCCCCGCCGATGGCTTCGAGCATTTTCAATTCGGCGTGGTATTTGGAAATGCCGTATTTGTTGTCCATCGAATCAATCACGAACAATTCGTTCTCATGCATCGTGACCTGCCGCTGATAGGTTTCGTTGGTGTGCACGCCCGGTACGGAAACGGTGGAAATCTGAATCATCCGGGCATTTTTCGCCTTGGCCACCTTGATAAGGTTCTCCACGCCGTGAACATTGACCCGCTCGATGATGTCGTCCGAAGCGTAGTGCTTGACGATGGCCGCGCAGTTGATGATAGTCTGGAAAGAATATGGCTCCAAGGTGGAAAGCAGGCCCTCATCGGTGATATCGGCATCGACCAGGTCAATCCGTTCTTTGATTTCCTCTCCGAAACTGTGTCCGAAATAGTACATCAACATGTTGTGCAGTCGCGATTCCGGTGTGGAATGGTCTTTCCCGCGTACCAGACAGATGATTCTGCCTTCTTGAATATCAAGCAGTTCTTTTAGAATATGGATGCCGAGGAATCCGACGGCTCCTGTCAGCAGGACATTTCCGAGCGCTTCCCGTCTCACTTCGGCGGCATGGCCCAGCGAATTGTATTGAAGCACGCGCTCCACTTCCGAAGCTTGCCCGGATTCCGTCTTTTCCGTTGCGGACTGTCCGGAACTCTGTTGGTGCGATTCGATGTAAGCGGCCAGGTCTTCGGGTGTGGGATGATCGAAAATATCCTGATATTCCACCCGTATTCCTTTGGACATCAATTGCATGATTATTTTGGAAGCGGAGAGTGAAGTGCCTCCCATCTCGAAGAAATGGTCGTCTGCGTAGTATTCGTCCAAGGACAAAACGGAAGAGAACAGCTCGCAAAGCTGTTGCTCCAGAGATTTCTTCGGTGCCTTCCGGACGCTTTTTTTCTTTTCGCG
>JAZRWU010000036.1:0-14531 GCA_045599885.1 Bacteroidales bacterium
GTCAGACCAGATGTTTGCCGCCGGCTTCCTTCAGATTCCGTCTCGCGGCGGACACCCTTGCCTTTGGCTGTAACCTTCCCACTATCAGGGCGGTTTTGGGACTTTCACCCTTTAGAGTACGTTCGTGCTGGACGAACTAAAAATTGCTCGGGCTGACAATCAGCACGGGCAATGGATAATTCTGTATAACCATTAAAAATCGGCGTGGCCAGGAGTACGCGGGAAGGGAATCACGTCGCGGATGTTGGCCATACCCGTCACGAAAAGCAGCAGGCGCTCAAAACCGAGACCGAAGCCGGCATGAGGACAACTTCCGTAACGGCGGGTATCAAGATACCACCACATATCCTTCATCGGGATATGAAGCTCTTCGATGCGGGCCATCAGTTTGTCATAACTTTCCTCACGGACAGAACCTCCGATAATCTCACCGATTTGCGGGAAGAGGACGTCCGTTCCTTGAACCGTCTTGCCATCCGCATTCTGCTTCATATAGAAAGCTTTGATTTCTTTCGGATAATCGGTCATAATCACCGGCTTCCCGAAATGCTCCTCCACCAGAAATCTTTCATGTTCCGATGCCAGATCGCAGCCCCAGTAAACCGGGAATTCAAATTTCCTGCCTTTGGCGATAGCTTCTTCCAGAATCTTAACACCTTCTGTATAAGGCAAATGAACAAACTCCGTATCGACTACGCTTTGCAGACGGGCGATAAGGCCTTTGTCAATCATTTGGTTGAGGAATTCCAAATCGTCCTTGCAATTGTCGAGCGCCCAACGGACACAGAATTTGATGAAGTCCTCCTCAAGTTCCATCAAATCGTTCATATCGGCAAATGCGACTTCGGGCTCAATCATCCAAAACTCAGCCAAGTGGCGCGGTGTATTGGAATTCTCGGCGCGGAAAGTCGGACCGAAAGTGTAAATCTGTCCCAATGCGGTAGCGGCCAATTCACCTTCGAGCTGGCCCGAAACTGTCAGACTGGCCTGTTTGCCGAAGAAATCATCATCATAAATAATAGAACCTTTTTCGTCTTTTTTAAGGTCGTAAAGATTCTTGGTGGTGACTTGGAACATCTGGCCGGCACCTTCACAATCCGAAGCCGTTATCAAAGGCGTATGGAAATAGAAAAAGCCTTTCTGATGGAAATAGGTATGAATGGCTATCGCCATGTGGTGGCGGATGCGAAGGACCGCTCCAAAAGTATTGGTACGCGGACGCAGGTGGGCAATCTCACGCAAGAACTCCATAGAGCAACCTTTCTTCTGCAAAGGATACGTGTTGTCACAGGTTCCGAGAACCTCGATTTCGGTGGCTTGGATTTCCACCGTCTGACCGGCGCCCAAGGATTCCGACAGCTTTCCAATGACACTCAGGCAAGCCCCCGTGGTCACATCTTTAAGCTGTTCATCCGTGAACTTCTCCAAATCGACAACCACTTGGACATTCTTTATAGTCGAACCGTCGTTCAATGCGATAAAATTCACCTGTTTGTTGCCGCGACGGGTACGGACCCATCCCTTGGCATTGACCATTGCCCCATAATCATTGCGCTGGAGCAGGTCAACTACTCTTGTTCTTTTGATTGACTCCATAATACCTTATGCAAATACACCCATCTTCAACAAGCTGACCTCTTTTTCGGTAAGGTGACGCCATTTGCCACGGGCGAGATTCTTTTTGGTAAGACCGGCGAAATACACACGGTCCAAACGATATACCTTATATCCATATTGCTCGAAAATACGACGGACAACGCGGTTCTGTCCGGAATGGATCTCGATTCCAATCACATTCTTCTTTTCGTTCACATAGCTGATTTCATCGACAGCCACATGCTCGCCGTCGAGTTCCACACCTTTGGCGATTTCGTCTTTCGTTTCCTCGGGCAGATCGCGGTCGAGAGTGGCCTGATAAATCTTGCGCTTCTCATACTTGGGATGAGCCAGTTTCGAGGCCAGGTCTCCATCATTGGTCAGGAGGAGGACACCCGTTGTATTGCGGTCGAGACGGCCGACGGGATAAATGCGCTCGTAGCAGGCGTTCTTTACCAAATCCATCACGGTGAGACGCTCTTGCGGGTCTTCGGAAGTCGTCACGCAATCCTTTGGCTTGTTGAGAAGAATATAGACCTTGCGTTCAATCTTGACCGGCTGATCGTGGAACATCACTTCATCAGAAGGCATCACCTTGACACCGAGTTCAGTAACCAATTCGCCATTGACCTTGACGACACCTGCCTGAATGAACTCATCTGCCTCACGACGCGAGCAGACACCGGCATTCGAGAGGAACTTGTTCAGACGGATAGGCATGGAGGGATCAATGTTGGGCGAATATTTCGGAGCCTTGAAATCATTCTCGGCCAACCATGCGGTATTACTGTCGGGATTATAGGAGGCCTTCTTGATTCGGGGACGCTTTGGACGGCCGTCTGCGCGATTGGTGGCATACGACTTGCCGGGTTCGTCGGCGAAATTGGGACGCGGACGGCTGTAACCACCCTGATTGTTGCGGTCGAAATTGTTATTGTTGTACGGACGGTTGGAGTTGTATCCTCGTCCGCCTTCGTTGTTATACTGACGGCGGGGACGGTCATAACCGCCAGAGCGGTCTGAATACGGACGGCCTTCGCCGGAACGGTTGTTGTCATAGTATGACCTGCCTTCGCTTCTGGTATTGTAATTGCGGTTGCCCGAAGAGAAATTGGAGCGGTCGTTCTGATTGTAGGAACGGCGGGGACGGTCGTATGAATTGTTCGAACGGTAACTGCGGTTGTAACTGCTGTCCGACTGAGCTTCCTCATGGGTGTTCTCGGGACGGAAATTACTCCGGTTCTCGCCAAAACTGCGCCTCGGAGAATATGAATTCTGTTCGTAACTGCGGCGGGGACGGTTGTAGCCATTCTGTCCATAGCCACGATTGTCATTGTTGTATCCACGAGTCTCCCGGTTCTCTGAATTGAAACGGTTCTGACCATAGCGGCTACGGTCATAAGACATTCTTTCTGAGTCTCCGTAACTGTTGCGGAAACGGTTCACAGCCTCACGGCCGGCAGACGATGCACCTTCTTCAGGCTTTTCCTGCCAATTCAAATCTTCATTTGTCATTGTTGTAAACGGTTAATGTAAACAGTAATAAAAATAAATCACATACCGGTATAAGTATCCGGCTTTATAGCACGCAGCTCAGCCTTCACGGCTTCAGATACGTCCAAAGTAGAGATGAACCGAAGCATCGATTCCTCTGTAACAGTCTCATTGGTTCTTGTCAAAGCCTTCAATGCCTCATAGGGATTGGGATAACCCTCCCGGCGCAAGATGGTCTGGATGCCTTCTGCCACCACGGCCCAATGATTTTCCAGGTCGCGGGCAATGGCTTGAGGATTGATCAGCAATTTGCCCAATCCTTTCAGACTGCTTTTGAAGGCGATGAGAGAATGGGCAAACGGCATACCTATGGTACGGAGCACCGTCGAGTCTGTCAGGTCGCGCTGCAGACGCGAAACCGGCAACTTGAGGGCGAGATGGGAAAACAGCGCATTGGCCACCCCGATATTGCCTTCCGAATTCTCAAAGTCAATCGGGTTGACCTTATGAGGCATCGCCGACGAGCCTACTTCTCCAGCTTTGATTTTCTGTTTGAAATATTCCATCGAAATGTACATCCACATATCTCTGTTCATATCCATGACGATGGTATTGATACGTTGCATACCGCTGAAAATTGCGGCCAGATTGTCATAATTCGAAATCTGCGTCGTATATGTCTCCCGCTTCAAGCCCAATTTCCCGGACAGGAAAGAAGCCGCAAAGGCTGGCCAATCCACCTTCGGGAAAGCCACATGGTGAGCGTTGAAGTTGCCCGTGGCGCCGCCGAATTTGGCAGAAAAAGGCACTTGACGCAAAAGGGCCATCTGCTCCTCCAAACGATAGACAAAGACTTTGATTTCCTTTCCGAGGCGCGTGGGAGAGGCCGGCTGACCGTGGGTCTTCGCCAACATGGCCACATCCTTCCATTCCTCGGAATAGGCCTTGAGGCAGTCCACCAGTTTTTGGAGTTCAGGGAAATAGACCTCTTCCAAAGCCTCCTTTACCGACAAAGGCACCGAGGTGTTGTTGATATCCTGAGAAGTGAGTCCGAAATGGATGAACTCCTTATATGCCTGCAGACCCATACGGTCGAATGCTTCTTTGATGAAGTACTCGACAGCTTTGACATCGTGATTGGTGACGCTTTCGATTTCTTTGACACGGGCGGCATCTCCGACACTGAAATTGCGATAGATATCGCGCAAAAATTCCGCACCGGAAGCTTTTTCCAAAGCACCCTGAAGCTGCGGCAAGGGAAGCTCACAAAGTGCGATAAAATACTCTATTTCAATTCTGACTCTGTATCGGATCAGAGCATACTCAGAAAAATACGAGGCCAGCGCCTCTGTTTTGGAGCGGTACCTTCCATCAACGGGAGAAACCGCCATTAACGAATTCATTTCCATAAATATTATTGAGGGCGCAAATGTACTATTAGTTATGGAATTACGCAACGGCCTCCGGGTCACATTTCAGAATAAAAAACAAGCATCTACAACTTTCGATGTAAATGCTTGAAAAGGCTGGTGGGCGTTTACGGATTCGAACCGCAGACCCTCTGCTTGTAGGGCAGATGCTCTAAACCAGCTGAGCTAAACGCCCGTGCTTTCTGGAAAAGCGCTGCAAAGATACTGCCTATTTCTATATCTCCAAACTTTTTTACAAAAAAAATTCATATCTTCGCATTTCATTTCCATCTTATCCGTATGAAAGATTTTCTTCGGCTCTTACACCGTCTTATTCCACCATACCGGGGGCAAGTGGCGTTGAATATACTCAACAACCTGCTTTCGACCATTTTCAGTCTGTTTTCTTTCGCTATGATCATTCCCATCCTCGAGATTCTGTTCGAGCTGAAAGGGAATGTCAGTTATACTTTCCATGAGAATATCTGGAGCCTCCCTATCAATGAAATCGGGAATGCGCTGAAAGACAATTTTTACTGTTTCATCCTCGGATTGATTGACCGTAAAGGCGGCGGTTTCACCCTTCTTGTCCTCGGACTGTTCATGGGCGGCATGACGTTGTTCAAAAACGGATTCAGCTATATGGCCTCGCTCAATATGATCAAAATCAGGACCTCCGTTCTCAGAGACCTGCGCAACAATATCTATCAGAAAATACTCAACCTCCCGCTGGCTTTTTTCTCGGAAGAGCGCAAAGGCGATATCATCGCCCGGATGTCGGGAGACGTGACCGAAGTGGAAGCCTCTGTGATGAGCTCCCTCGATATGCTCTTCAAGAACACCATCATGATTGTCATCTATTTCGGCACTTTATGGTTCTTGAGTTGGAAACTGACACTTTTCGTTTTGCTGCTTCTTCCCGTTGCCATTCTGCTTTTGGGCGGTGTCAGCAAAAGATTGAAAAAGCCCTCCCGCGAAGGGCAGAACAAATGGGGACAGATATTGTCTCAAATCGAGGAGACCTTGTCCGGACTCAGGATAATCAAAGCATTCAACGCCGAAAAAAGCGTTTTTGAGCATTTCAATCAGGAGAACAACAACTTACGCCGCATTACCGCCCGCATTTTCCGCAAGCAGCAGTTGGCCCACCCCATGAGCGAGTTTCTCGGCACATTGATTATCTGCATTGTTCTCTGGTTTGGCGGGACGCTGATTCTGACACATTCCGCTGGAAGCTTGTCCGCCCAGGTTTTCATCTATTATCTGGTGATTTTCTACAGCATCATCAATCCTGCGAAATCATTCTCCCAAGCCTGGTACAGTATTGAGAAAGGTATGGCTTCCATGAACCGCATCGACAAGATTCTTCTGGCCGAAAACGAAATTGTGGAACGGGAGGACGCCCTTCCGATGACAACTTTCGGGCACGGGATAGAATACCGTCATGTCCATTTCAAATATCAGTCGGAAGAAGTGCTGAACGATATCTGCCTGAATGTGCCCAAAGGAAGCACGGTGGCTTTGGTCGGACAATCCGGTTCGGGGAAATCCACTATGGCCGATTTGCTTCCCCGTTTTTACGATGTCTGCTCGGGTGGGATTTATATCGACGGTCACGACATACGCGATTTGCGGATTCACGACCTGCGTTCCCTGATGGGCATCGTCAATCAGGAAGCCATTCTTTTCAACGACAGTTTCTTCAACAACATCGCATTCGGATGTGAGGATGCCACTATGGAGCAGGTGGTGGAAGCGGCCCGCATCGCCAACGCCCACGACTTCATCATGGCGACCGAACAGGGCTACGACACTTGCATCGGCGACCGGGGCGGCAAACTTTCCGGCGGCCAAAGGCAACGTATCAGTATTGCCCGGGCCATCCTGAAGAATCCGCCCATCCTGATTCTGGACGAGGCGACTTCCGCCCTCGATACGGAATCGGAACGTCTGGTACAGGAAGCGCTTGAGAATCTGATGAAAAACCGCACCACCATCGTCATCGCCCACCGTCTTTCGACCATCCGGAATGCCGATATGATCTGCGTCATCAACAACGGAAAGATTGTGGAGCGCGGAACACACGAAGAGCTTCTTTCCCGCAACGGCGCGTTCAAGAAGCTCTACGATCTGCAAGTCCACTGAGAAGTTTCCAAGAAGCTGTCTCAGAAGAGATAGTTGAGATTTATATAGACTCCCAAGCCATCGTTATCCTGTTTGTTGAGAGCCTTGCCGGCATCGCAGGAGATGACAAAATTCTCGTTCATCGCTATCTTCAATCCGCAACCGATGGATTGATGGAGAATATCCTCCTTTTCCGAGAAACAATCTGAAAATGAGGGATAATCACGTCCTGACAATATCGCAACCGCCTGCTGGACACCCATGGACAGACGGATATCGTTCAGATTCCAATCGACCGGGTCAATCACATATCCCGCATCCCAGAACGGATTCAAGCCGATATAAATATTCTGCTTGCCCAATTTGAAATTGAAGACTTTCCAGCGCAGTTCCACATTGGCATATCCGATAGCGTCGCCGATCATACGGCTTTGAAGCACGCCGCGGACCGTATAACTTCCACCCATACCCATCGTCATGGAACGTTTGGCGAAGGTGGTTATCATTTGGGTCTTGCGATACAGAGGCATCTTATTGTCGCCAATCGTACCTTGTACGGCAATTCTGGCAGCCAGATTCAAACGGTTGGGAACAAGACCCACATACTGTCTGTGTGTCACAGAATAAGCCAGATAGGGAGATTCGCTCAGACCGGGAACGGCCCATTCCAACAGAGCCTCGGTGTAGGCACCTTTGCTCGGATTGGTTTTCTTGTCGCGGGAATCGTACATCAGACCGGCTTTGACAGAAGTCAGCCAACCGCCGTCTTTCTCGGCCTCATCAATCAAGCCTGTCGAGCAGTACACATCGTACAAACTGGCCGCCGTCGCCGACATCATGCCGTTTTCGGGTTTATTCTTATTGAGTTTGTCAAAATTGAGGTCGCCCATGGTATAATCATAAACGCCGAGACCGCCCAACCAATAGAGATTCTTGGGGCCGAGATTCCCGCGGAAATCGCCTTGTGCGTACAATTTCTGCTGACGCATCCGATAGAAGCCCGTATTGCGCGACTTGGTGGCGTCACCCACCGTGTAATCAAAGGTGTTTTTGGACGGTAAATACAACGAACTCAAACCGTTATACCCGTAAAAATCCTGCATGTCGTTGCCAATCAGACCAAGGTCGATGAACGTGCTGACTCCCTTGATAAGCTGATCGGATTCATAATACATACGCAGGACCGAGCCGCCTTTTGTATAACGGGAAGCCTCCAGATAAAGAGAATGGTCGTAGGCGGGATAATGACTGCCATCACCGTAATTGAACAAATTGATGATAGCGCCATACTGGAATCCCATATCCGTACTGAATGAGACGGCGGGAAGGACCCCAAAATTGAAACCGGTCTTGACAATATCCTGAGGATGTGCGGTGAGAGCCGTCAGGCACAAACACAAAGCCAATGTGCCATATCTGATATTTTTCATAATAAAGAAAAAATGAAAGGAAAATACTAGAAATATTTTTCTGCAAAGGTAATAAAAGTCGGCCAATCCAAACGGTCGGTATGACCTCCGGTATGGAGACGGAATCCGATTTCACCGTCGATGTAGTCCTTATCGGGAATCGGCGCACGGTCCTGCATCACCAGACCGCTCAATCCATACAAATGATAGACCGGCGAAGCATCGCGGCAAGTGCAGTACATTCCCATCGGGTTGGCCCAGTAGTCCGTGGTGCCGGCATTGATAAAAATAGGACGTGGAGCCACCAAGGCCAATAGGTAATGGGCATCCACGGGCATTTCCTCGCGTTTACGCGGCATCTGATAATTCTCCTGACGGAGAGTATTGCGGTTGGTCTTCTCCAGACCGACCCATTTGAAGATATTGCCGCTGGCCCAGAAATACGAACCTTCGGAAGCCATAACCTCAAGATTCTCACCATAATTGGTTCTCATGGGAGCTGCCCCGAGACAACCCGAGCAACTGACATAGGCAATCGCCAGACGGGGTTCGTAAACCATAGCCACCAAAGAGGTCTTTCCATATCGCGAATGGCCTGTGACACCGATTTTTTTCTCGTCAATAGATTTGATGGCGGTACAATGGTCGATAATCCGGCTGATTCCCCACGACCAAGCCACCATAGCGCCCCAGTCTTCGGGTTTTCTCCAATTACCTTTATTCAGCAGGCCCACCAGATAATCCGTCATATATTTTCCGTTATCGGGCTGAAGTTGAGTGCAATCAAACAACATATATCCCCAACCGCGAAGAAACAGTTCCTCCAGCACCACTGGATCGGGCTCGCTGGCCAAACTGCTGCACAATTGGATGATGACAGGAGTCGGTTTGGAAACGGCAGGCTGATACAATCTCACCGCTATCTTCGGCTGATGCCGTATCTCGGGATAGAAAGACGTATCCACACTACCCGTCATTTGGACGATACGATAGGGTATGTCGTTGGATTTCCGGCCTTTGATTTTTTCTCCCAAACGCTGGACAAAATTGGATTTCCCGCTTGTGGGCTCATCCAACATTCTCCAGACATCGTTGGTATTGGAATCTTCCGTCCAAACCACTTTCAAATTGCCGGCTTCTTTCGGAATGACTCCCCAAACCTCGCGCTGGCAAAGTTCAAATATCTCTTTGCTGCGTTTATTCTCCCAACTGCGGACATTCTTCACCGCCTTACCGTTTTTATATTTCAAAGGATCCAAAGGAGAATAATTGCCCAAACGCGCCGGATCTTCCGTAAAATTGGTCCATTCGCCCCATTGAGAGCGTTTCACATGATAATTGGCCGGTGAATTGGGTGCGTAACCCTCCACATCCGTCCAATATTTATACGATGAATCCGTCGGGACCACATGGTCGGGGCGGTTGGGATCCTCGCGATGCTCCAGCAGATAAGGGAAAGTCACTCCCAATTGGGCGGCCATCTGCTGCATATCCATCACATTGGTCACATCTTCCGGTGGGAAAGCCGGGAAATCATCCACCACACGGGCAAACAATTGAGGAATCGGACATAATACCGATACCAGCAAAAACAAACATACTCTTTTCATCTCTATTACATTCTATAGGCTTCAAAACAGGCTCAACTGACGTTTATCGGCCAAAAGTTTATATGATAATCTGTGATATGGCGACACCCCTGTTTCCTCAATAGCCTTACGGTGGGCCAAAGTGGGATATCCTTTATTCTCATTCCAATGATATTGCGGGAAACGCTCGTGCAGGGAATTCATATAATCATCGCGATACGTCTTTGCCAAAACCGAAGCGGCCGCTATGGATAAATACTGGGCATCGCCCTTGACAATCGTCGTGGCCTGCGGCGAAACATAATCCGGATAATCGCTCTGAAGCCAAGACTGAAGCTGAACCGAAGAACGGTAACGGTTGCCGTCAATCAACAGATGCTCCGGAAGCACTTTCAGTTGAGCCACAGCACGATGCATCGCCAGCAAAGAGGCGTTCAGAATATTGATTTCATCGATTTCGGCAGCAGTCACCACACCGACCGCCCACGACAAAGCCACATTCTCCACCAATGGACGTATCGCGTATCGTTGTTTTTCAGTCAGTTGCTTCGAGTCATTCAGTCCGTTCAACTGCGACATCCAATCGGGATGATTCTCCAAATCGGTCGGAAGAATCACCGCAGCTGCATAAACCGGTCCCGCAAGACAGCCTCGGCCGGCCTCATCGCAGCCGGCTTCCAAACGTCTGTTTTTCAAATACGGGAGCAGCATAATCTTAGAACCTGTCCATGAAATTCAAGACCGTCTGACCGACTGCTTGGAGCGACGAAGCGCTGATATGGTCCAGATTGTCGTTGACGGTATGCCATTGAGGGCAGAAACCTCTGGATTCATCGAAATCAATGATATCCACACAAGGGATTCCTGCCACAGAATTGATGTAATAATGGTCATCGACCACGGAACCGCCCAATTGAGGGATGAAAAAGCGGTCAAATCCTCCATCGGCGGCAGCATTCCATATCTGACGGGCCAATCCGGGAGCATATTGCAAAGAAAAATACTCAAACAGAAAGACAGCATTCTGGCCACCGACCATATCCAACAGAATGCCTGCCTCGGCCTTATAGCCCTCTTTATGGGGATGAGCCGCCCAATACTGAGAACCAAGGCACCAAGTATCATCCTTTTCCTCCACCGACCAGGCGGGCAAGCCATAATCCTCCGCATCGAAAAGAATCAGATCCACCCCGAAAGGCAGATTCATTCCGGGCAACTGACGGGCGATTTCCAGCAACACGGCCACCCCGCTGGCTCCGTCGTTGGCACCCGTGACCGGTTTCTGAAAATTGGCATCGTCCGCATCCTGGTCGCACCAGGGACGGCAATCCCAATGGGCGGCGAGCAGCAGACGGCGCTTCGATTCAACGTGATAGGAAGCGATAATGTTCCGGGCCTGCAAAACCGTTCCGTCACAGGCTTTCAACTCCGCCTTCTGTTCTGTCACCTCCGCTCCGAAACTCTTCAATTTCGACACAAGATAATCGCCGCATAAACGATGGGCATCTGTGTTGGGGACCCGGGGACCAAACGCCACCTGATCTGCCACATACATATAAGCACTGTCCCGGTTGAACTCCGGAGTGCTGAAAGACACGGTGTTTTGTCCGTTATGGCCGCCGGCACAAGAACTTAAGACCAACAGACCCGACAATAATAACTGTGATATACGCATAAATTATGAATCATCATTTAGACAGACAAATATCGGAATTCATTCCGATAAAGTATTCTGAATTTCCCGCATTACCCTCAGGAAATTTCCTCCTATCACCTTGGAAATATCCCCGTCCGAATATCCTTCGGCTATCAATGCCCTTACCAGATTGGCCCAATCGCCACAGTCATTCATGCCGGCGACACCGCCGCCGCCATCGAAATCGCTGCCAATCCCCACATAATCAATCCCGACCAGCTGACGGACATAATTGATGTGACGGACCACATCTCTCCAATCCGCCGGTCTGTCCTTGGCCAAAAAGCCGCTGTATATGCAGATTCCCGTCATCCCTCCTTTTTGCGCCAAAGCCCGCAACTGGTCATCGTGAAGATTGCGGCGATGAGGGCACAATTCCCAAACAGACGAATGAGTGGTGATAATGGGAGCTTTGGAGGCCTCCAGAGCATCATAAAAACTTTTTTCCGAAGCGTGGGAAAGATCAATCATCATCCCCCGGCGGTTCATCGCCTTGACCACTTCGCGACCGAAAGCGCTCAAACCATGATGCTCGGGCTGATGTTCCATCGAGGCCGAATCGCAGACATCGTTATGTCCGTTATGGCATAAAGTCATATAAATCACGCCCATATCGGCAAACTTATCCACGTTGGACAGCTCTTTGGCAAGAGCATAGGCATTCTCAATCCCCAAAAGGACAGCGCACTTGCCTTGCGACTTCAAGCGGCAAATGTCAGCCGGCGTTGTGGCGATATCGGCTCTGTCGGGACAAGCGGCGACACGGAACTTCACTTCCTCTATCAGACGGACTGCTTTCTGATGGGCCGCGCGAAGAGCCTCCTCATCGCGACCCAATTGCTTGATATAGGCGGCCATGACGATACTGTCCAAGCCTCCTTCCTCCATTTTCCGAAGGCAGACCCGGGAAGCGACCCTTTCCAGACGTTCTTCGCCTTGAGCGTCAAAGTCGATTTTTCCACGCTCTATGTCGCCGCCCTCCACGAGGTCGTAATTTCCTTCAAAAAACATCGGAGCATCGCAGTGCGCGTCAAAACTTGGGCAAGCCTCCAGAATACGACGGCCGCGCCTATACGAAGACGCTTCGCGGCACAACCACGAAAACAGGACATTCATTTCGGGCTGTGAGTCAATCAGACACTCCGGATGCCATTGAACGCCCAGCCAAGGACGGCCTTCCGCCGACTCAAGCGCCTCTATCACATCGTCGGAAGCGAAGGCCGAAATCTTGAGTTTTTCCGAAACCGACCTGACCGCCTGATGATGGAAAGAGTTCACTTTCAATTGGTTTCCATATTCTTCGAACAGTTTCCCCAACAAGGTGCCGGGGACAATACGGACGCTATGGCTGGTACCATCCCGGGGCTCCTTCTGGCTGTGGTCGAGAAGAGGCTGAAGGGGATACTCACTTGGCAAATCCTGATACATCCGTCCTCCTGCCGCCACTCCCAGCAACTGCATTCCACGGCAAATGCCCAAAATCGGCATATTCCGTTTCATCGCCCCTTCAATCAATGAAAACTCAAAATCGTCGCGAAGAGGATTGGGAGCGCCGGCCGCCGGATGAGGTGACTCGCCGAGACGCTTCGAATCAAAATCGCCCCCGCCCGTAAAAACAACGGCATCCACCGAATCCAACATACGTTTTATGGCGGCCAAATCGCTTACCGGGTTCAATATCAAGGGACAAGCTCCGGAACGATGAACGGCGGCGACGTAAGCCCCCGCCAAACAATATTCATTCTCGGAAATCCTGAAATTGCCGCTCAGCCCTACGACCGGCATCCTATCGGCTATAGAAAATGAGAAATCGTTCATAACATCTCATGCTGTCGGGCAAAGCTATACAAAATCGCTTAGAAAAAAAACAGGTGCTTTCACAAGCACCCGCTCTTCCGATTTAAGGATACATTACTTTTTACTATCAATTGTTTTGCTTTGGTTATGGTTTAAGCTGAATATTTTGACTCTCGGACACGAGCTTGAGCAAGTATGAGTGCTACTAGCCCATTGATTCTCAATTTACTCAAACTCGTGCCGATGAGTAGGAACATCTTTATTCGGCTGGCCAAACGAGGCGCACCGAGTACCCGAATCCGCGAAGGCTGGGGGCCACGACCGAGCTGCCACCGGCGACGAAGCCCAAGACGTAAGCGAATTCCGTACCGTAGGCAGAAGACGACCAGTAGCTGCCGCCGCCACCGACATTGGACACACTCCCGTCTTCGAAGCAACCCGTAGCGGGCAAAAAGACAAGACCCGAGGCCTCATAGCCTTTCCAATTGGCTGCATCGCCCCCACTTGTGGGAAGTACGTCGGTATAGCTGTCGGGAGAGAGGACCGCACCCTTGACTCCGGCGAAAGACAGCATTGTTTGACCAAGGTTGTTATGAGAGGTGTTATTTTTGATGTGCGTCCACTCGTCTTTCGTGAGTGTGCTCCATCCAGAGCCCTCGCCCATGGCCTTGCCGAAGTCGAGGACGTCAGTTCCTAAACCTGTTATGACGTCTGCCGTTCCGAATGCGCCGAAGTCACCGCCAGCGACAGCTTTCGTGACATCCCATTGGAACAGACCTGAGGTGTGTTCCTCGTATTTCATTCCAGGAAATTTATCGCTAAAATCAGCCACATCCACTGGTTGATATTCGGAATCATTATGTGTATCGCCATATCGTGTGCGGAAATAATACTGCTCGTCCTCGAAGCCGAACTTAACGCTGCCGCTGCTCTTGTCGGCATAAAGGTTGCCGCTTGCGAAATAGACTTTCTTGTCATCACTCACGCTGTATGCGAACGGAATCACCTTGTCGGTGTAGAAGAGCACCTTCATCGGGTCATCAATCTCGCTGAATTCCTTGGCGGTCATCTTAATGGTGTCGTTTTTGACGGTCGCGGAATCTTCCCAGCGGAATATATCTGAGCCGTTGGCTTCGGCCGAAATCGTCAGAACATCGTTCACGTGGTAGAGCTTCATCGGGTCAATTTCAGCACCGTTCACGAGGACTTTGCCCACAGAAGCGCCGCCGATGGCCTTCATGCTGAACATATCGTTGCTGAGCTGCACATATTCCTGCTCGCCCCATTTCTCGACCGTGGGCGTGACGGTGACCTCGTTGGCGTTGAGGTGGATGGTGTAGACGTATTTCTCGCCCATGTTCCAGAAGCCCTTGTCGCTCAGCGTGAACTCGTATTCGAGAACGGTGGCCGCGTCGTT
>JAZRWU010000037.1:0-6172 GCA_045599885.1 Bacteroidales bacterium
AGGCGAGGATTAGCACATTCACATGTGGTAGCGTTTTGATAAGGTGGACAAAGCTTGCACCATGATGGCTTTCGGAGACAGCGATGGACGGCGCATTACCGTTGAAACCGATCAAGCCACAGGAAATCCCGTCCTGCAATGGAATGACGGCAGGAGCTTCATCGGTGTCACCGAAGATTTGGTCGAAGGCAACTGGTACCGCTTCGACTTGGTGGCTGAAAAAAGCCGCGGCAAGGGGGCCACGCTCTATCTGGATGATATGCCGTGCTCGCTCATACCCTACAACGCCACTCCCAACCTTGAGGGCTGGCTGACTCTGGGCGGAGAGGGTGTCGGACTCTGCGTGGACGAAATCCGCATCTGGCGTCGTGCCCTTGATGAGGAAACCATGAGGAAGAATATGTACGCCTCGCTCAATACCGTTCTTTCCGATGTCTGCCTCTATTATCCTTTCGAGCAGGTGGCCTCACAGAACGGCACCGAGAAGACCTACGCTTTCAGCCTTCATAACCTTGTCCATCCCTCTCCGGAAAGCGATATCCGCGTGGTGGGTGCGGCAGAGCCTGTCGTGGAGAGCGTCAATGTGCCGCCGGTGAAGGGCGTCCCCGAAATCTCCAACGTCGGTTTCACGCTCAGCCGAAGCGAACGTAAATTTGTCCTGAACATAGACGAACCGCAGCAGAACATAGAGGGCAGTACCCTTTACGCCCAGATTCAAGGTTTGAAAGACAAGGCGGGCAACACCGTGGCCGACGATGTGATGTGGAGTTTCCAGGTGTCGCTCAACAACCTGAGCTGGAACGACGCATCGCTCACGCTCTGCTCTTCCCAGACCGATGAACAGACTGTGTTACGGGACGGGCTCTGCAGCCAGACAGTTTCGTTCGTCAACAACACCTCGGTGAATCAGGGCTGGTACATTACCGGATTGCCTTCGTGGCTCGAAGCCAGCACTCAAAGCGGCAACCTTAAGCCCGGCGAACAGCAGGCTGTCCGTTTCCGTGCCACAGGCAACACTCTGACGGGTACCCATATCGGTAAACTTTATCTCACCGAATCCGAAACAGGCATCAGTCATTCGCTGCCCTACAGCATGTCGTATCTCCCGGATCTGCCCGATTGGAAGGTCGATCGCGCCGATGTGCCCAACACGATGAACATCATCGGACAAGTCACCATCGGCAATTTCATTCAGAGCAATTCCCACAGTCTGCTCGCCGCCTTCGACTCCAAGGGCTGCTGTGCGGGTGTCGCCGCTGTGGAATATGTGGCCGACTACGGCAGCAGTTTCGTTCAGATGACTCTCTATGGCGATGCCGCCGAAACGGACAATCTCACGTTCAGTTATTACGATGCCAATACAGGCACTATGTATCCGGTCATGGAAGCCACGTTCAATGGCAATCCGCAGTCCGTCTGTTTCACGCCCGATAATGTCCTTGGCTCATTCGTGCAGCCTGTCATCTTCTCATCCACCTCGCTTATCCGTCAGACGGTCAGCAGCGACAAGGAAGGCTGGGACTACTTCAGTTTCTATGTGCATCCAAAGGACAGTCAGGTGACGGCTTTCCTGGACCAGGCTGTTTTGCTGCCCGAAGACCTTTCGTTGCGCATCGTACACGATGACGGCTTCGCTTTATACGAGAACGGCACTTGGCTCACGGACGGTACGTTCACCCAATTCGCACCGGGTACGGCCTACAAACTTTGGGCCAGCGCTCCGTTTGCCACCCATTATGTCGGTGAAAGAATCAACCCCAGCCTTTATCCGATTACGATTGTCCCGGGCTGGAATTGGCTGGGAGTCCCCATATCTTCACAAATGCCTCTCGCACAGGCTTTCGCTACGTTGAAAAGCCTGGAGGGCGACTTCGTGAAAGATTATCACGCCGCAGCCATTTGCGAGAAGGTGGGCAACGCTGTCCGTTGGCAGGGCAAACTCACGGCACTCGTCCCCGGTCGCGGTTACCTCTATCACTACGGAGGTTCCTCGCCGATGACATTCTCCTATCCCAAGATGACGATGTCGGATCCGCTCAGCGCCTACGCTGTTTCAGCGCAGCATTCTCCGGACGTCTCTTCTTTGCGGGCGGCTTCCGTCACTCCGTCGCTTCATTACGGCAACCTCGACACGCATGTCTCATCGGGTGTGATGCCGGTGGTGGCGCGTGTGCTTATCGACAAAGTCCCCGTCACGAAATGCGAAGTGGCAGCCTTTGACAAAGACGGCCGTCTTTGCGGCGAGGCCCGTCCTGCCGAAGAAGGTCCGCAAGGCCTCATTCTGCTGCTGCTTCACGGAGACGAGAATCAGAAGATGCGTCTCGAGGTGATTCTCTCCGTCAACCATCAGACGGTGGTGGTGCCTGTGGATACGCCGCTCGACTTTGCCGACGGAGGTATTCTGGGTACGATGGCCCAACCTTACACGATTCATCTGACCAGTGAACAGATAAATGAAATCACGGGTATGGAATCCTTCAGGTATGATGAAGAGGGACTCCCGAGCTACGATGTCTTAGGACGCCGTGTGATGGAACCGGTCTATAACTCCGTTACCATCACCACGAAAGGGAAAGTGCTTACCAAAAAACAATGAGTCTGTCTATGACCTATCAGGAAGCGATTGATTATCTGTATATTAAACTGCCTCAGTTTCAGTTGGTCGGGGCAGGCGCCTACAAGCCCGGATTGGAGAATGCGGAACGTTTGGACGAATGGGCCGGTCATCCTCACCGCCGTTTCAAGACCATTCATGTGGCCGGAACCAATGGAAAAGGCTCTGTCTCGCATCTGCTGGCCTCTATTCTTCAATCGGCCGGATACAGGGTGGGGCTGTTCACATCGCCTCATCTCAAGGATTTCCGTGAACGTATCCGGGTGAATGGGGAGATGATAACCAAGAGAGCCGTGTCGCGTTTCATGCAGGCCTATTGCCGCGAGTTCGACGCTCCCGCTACTCCGGAATTCTCCCGCCTGGCGCCCTCTTTTTTTGAACTCACCACGACGATGGCTTTCGATTATTTCGCTCGTTCTCAGGTCGATGTGGCGGTGATTGAAGTGGGTTTGGGCGGCCGTCTCGACAGCACCAATATCATCCGTCCGGAGCTCTCGGTGCTGACTTCCATCAGTTTCGACCACATGGCCATTCTGGGTGATGCTTTGGAGAAAATCGCAGGAGAAAAGGCGGGTATCATCAAAGCCGGCATCCCGGTGGTGGTGGGGCACAATCGCCCTGAAGTGGTGGAAGTGTTCCGTCAGAAGGCAGAGTCGTTGGCCAGTCCTTGTGTGTTGGCCGATGATACTTTCCGTTTGGAGGCCGAGGAAAGTTTTCCGGGGCAGTTGCTGCAAGTGACAGCCTTGAACGACGGAAGGTCGCATTATCCTTCTCTGTTCTGCGCTTTGGGCGGTTTTTATATCCGCGAGAATGCCCTGACGGTATTGACGGCTGTGGAGCAGCTTCGCCGGTCGATGGAAATTCCGGACGCCGCTGTCTATGAGGGCTTCCGTGACGTGGTGGCCAAGACGGGTTTGAGAGGGCGTTGGGAGGTGCTGCGCCGACATCCGCTCTGTATTTGCGACACCGGACACAACGAGGACGGTATCCGGTATGTGGTCTCGCAGTTGCGTGCCACGCCGCATGAGCAGCTTCATATTGTCTTCGGAATGGTGAGCGACAAAGATGTGACTCACGTATTGCAACTTATGCCTCAAGAGGCTGTCTATTATTTCACGAAGGCCCCCGTGCAGCGTGCGATGCCCGAGACGGAGCTGGCAGAGAAGGCGGCGGCATTCGGACTCAAGGGACAGTGTTTCGCCACCGTGCCCGAAGCGCTTTCGGCAGCCATGTCCGCCGCCTCCGACAACGACCTGATATACGTCGGCGGCAGCAATTTCGTTGTGGCGGAAGTGATATGATGGCGTAAGCTCCCGCTACTCCATAATTTTCTTGCGGTTGAGGGCCTGGTGATAGCGTTGGGCATTGCGGTTGTGCTGGGCCAGGTTTTCGGCGAAATTGTGCCGGCCGGAGAAATCTTCCTTCGCGCACATATACAGATAGGAGTTGGGTTGGGCGTTGACCACCGCTTCCAGCACCGCTTTGGACGGAATCCGGATGGGACCCGGCGGCAGACCGATATGCTGATAAGTGTTGTAGGGCGAGTCGGTTCCGATATGGGCGTTGAGCACACGCCGGATGCTGAAATCTCCCACGGCGAAAACCACGGTCGGGTCGGCCTGCAGCGGAATACCTTTACGCAGACGGTTCATATACAGGCCGGCGATGGTGCCCCATTCTTCAGCGGCCTGGCTCTCGCTTTCGACAATGGAGGCCAGCGTGGAGGCTTCGACGGGGCTCAGCCCGTTGGCTTGGACTTTGGCGAGGCGGCTGTCGTTCCAAAACGAGCGGTAGGCTTTGAGAAAAGTCTGCATCAGCTTTTCGGAAGAACAGTTCCACCAGACCTCGTAGGTGTCGGGCAGGAAAAACGCGGGGAGCGTCTGAGCGTTGAAGCCGAGGCTGTCGAGCATCCGCACATCCTCAAACTGCCGGATGATGGCGGCCGAGTCGAGCATCAGTTGCGGTGCGAGGATGCCGGCCAATTGCGTCACGCTGCGTACCGAATTGAAGCGGATGCGGACGGGGGTCTGATATGCCCGGCTCAGTTTCCTCAAAGCGGCTTTGTTGCCGAGTCCGGGGGGCAATTCGTAATATCCGCTGCGGATGTTGTCGGGATATCCTTCTTTATGAGCCTGTTTCACAAAGGATTGAGGCCGCATCAGGGCATTCTGTTCTTCCAATTGTTCCAGAACGCGCTCGAAACGGTCGTTCTCATATATATATAAGGTGGCGGCTTTCTCTCCTTGAAAATTGGGAGAATATTCTCTTTGGTAGCGCGTCACGGCGTAACTGAGCAGGGCGATGCCCGCCAGAGCCGCAAGCCCGATGCCTATTTTGAGGCGCTTTCCTTTGGAAGCGGCCGTTCCCGTTTTCTCACGTTGCTTTTCGGTCATCTCGAAATGGTTTTCAAAAATTTTTCGCTGCAAATGTACGAAAATATAAAAACTCTTTGTACCTTTGCGGCGCAATTGAAACCGGTTTGGCCGGATTTCAGCTTCGCTTCCGGAAGGGTGGGTGAGTGGCTGAAACCAACAGTTTGCTAAACTGTCGTACTCGTAAGGGTACCGGGGGTTCGAATCCCCCCTCTTCCGCAGAATTCTCAGGCTTCGGATCGCAAGGTCCGGAGCCTTTTCTGTGTTTTACCTTGCAACGGAAAATGCCGGAAAGAATTATTGGATGGACAGGCTCCTTGGGACGCCAGCCGATAATTTCAAAAAAGCCGCGTCGGAGTAAAAGCGAAAACTCCGAATGACAGGATTTGAGTGCTGACTCCCCGTTGTAATCTACCGTGCCCTTTCGGACAAGCCTTGCGGCCGTAGCCCGCCATTGGATGAGCCAAGCGTGTCTCGGTGTTTCATTATAATTGATGAGTTTCCCAATAATGACCGACGCGGCTTCAATCACAAAGATAACACGGCATAATGGTTTCAACAAGTCCTAAGGCGATTTTTTTCATCGGTTTTTCTGTTTTTTTCCCCCCTCAAAATCCCTATCAAATCATCGGGAAATCATTTCAAAACAGCTTCTAAAGACCTGCCGGGGATCAGGATATTCGAAATGTTGTGTAACCATCTGAAAATAAGGATGTTCTCTCTCTCTCTCTCTCTCTCTCTCTCTCTCTCTCTCTCTATTAAAAAATCATAATATCAACTTTCGGGTGAGTTATTTTTGAATAAAAAAGTTCGTTGTTTGCGAAATCCTATCTACTTTTGTACGCATAAAATATTATGGAGTAGAATGGGCATTTGACCATGACACCCTAGTCGTGCTTTATGAAGTGTTACTTTTTCTGAGTTGATTATTAAATAATTATTATCAATAAACATAAAAAACAATCGTTATGAGAAAATTCATTTTCTTATGTATGACCTTGGTTGCGTTGATGTTTGCCGGTGTTTCGTGTATGCGCGAAGCCTCCAACCTCAATTTCAACCAGACGACAGTACACAATGCCGATTTTTCGGGTATTCTGGAGGCTATCAAAAGCAAGTCGGAGGCCAAGCGGTCTTAGGAAGACAACTGTGGTACCCAACTCCTTGGGTCACAGAACCAAATGGC
>JAZRWU010000038.1:0-2668 GCA_045599885.1 Bacteroidales bacterium
TTTTCTCGGTCAGCAGTTCAATCGTGTTTTTCAGTCCGAGATTGAATTGCTCATTGATCAGAGCAAGACTCTGTTCGGCGCTGGCGACCTTGCTTTGTGCCGCTAAGAATTTCTGTTGGGCGCTGTGAGCGTCCAGCCACAATTGCTCAATGGTGCTGTAGAGCGTTTTTTGCCTGTCCTGCAAATCAAGTTCGCTGTTCTCTTTCTGCAATCGGGCTTTCTGGATGTTCGTCCTGACTTGCCGGTTGTTGTAAATGGGCATGGAAAAGGACAAACCGGCTGAACAGTTCAGATTGTTTTTGACTTCGTAACGGAAATCCGCGAAATCGGAAGATGAAGTTCCGGCTCCGGCCGACAGATTCACAGAAGGTTGGAATGCCGCTTTGGCAATGCCGATGCTCAATTCGGACGATTCCAGATTGAGTCTTCCGCTCTGGATTTCCGGGCGGCTTTGGATGGCAGCCTGATAGACACTTTGAATGTCGGGAAGAGGATACAGAGCCAACTCGTCCGATAAGTCGGGCAGAACAATGTCCATTTCTGAAAACTCATTCAGTTCCAGCAATTGCTTGAGCTGCAGTTTGTAAGTTTGGAGCTGAGCCTGTGCGCTGACCAGTTGGTAGGTGTCGCTGTTGACCTGCGCTTCCATTTGGGCGACATCGCTTTTGGCCAGATTCCCTACCTGAAACAGCATTTTGGCCCTTTCCAGCTGTTGACGGGCCGTCTCAAGCGTGCTCTCGTTGACTTTGATGGATTCTGTGGCATATAATATCTGCACATACAGTTGGGCAATATTCTCTTGCAGGCTGTTCTCCTGTTGCTCCACATTCAAACCGGCCATTTCCTGATTGAGCTCCTGCAGCTTGATGTTTTTGATATTGCGGCCGCCGTTCCAAAGAGTCATGCCTGCATTTATTCCATAACTACCTGAATAAGAGGTATTTCCAATAGCTTCGATAATTTTGGTTCCATCGCTGGACAATTGAGAGCCGCCCGCCATGTTGGGCTGGTAGCGCACATTGTGATTGCTGCTGAAAGACAAGGATGGAAATAGCTGTTCTTTGCTTTGGGCCAGATTCTCCTGAGCTTCCTGCAGACTGATTTTGTTTTTTTTGAGTTGAATGTTGTGCGAAATGGCGTACTGAATGCAGGAATCAAGGCTCCATGCGTTCTCGGCATCCACGGAAATACCGGAGATGAGTACTGCGGCAAGCATGAGGAAAAGGTGTTTTCTGTTCATTGACGTTTTTGTCTTGATGACTTCTGCAAAGATAAGTAATAGAAGAATTGCTTCTAGCCGAAAGCGATGAGAATTATTTTTGTTGCGGGAATACAAAACTGCTCCTATATTTGTGGGCTGTTCAACTTCTGGGAAAAGTTTTGATTCCTTTCAACAATAGTATTATGACAACTGGATTCCGCTTCTTTGATTTTCTTCTCCTTGTGGCGCTCACATGGCTGACGGCCTGCACTCCCCGTCCGCTCGGGCCTTCTCAGTCGGTGGAGGCATATATGGAGAAACTTGTATCGGGAGATGTGGATTCATTTGTCGAAGGAATACGTCTGGATGCCATTGCTGATTCAACGATGGAAGAAGACCGCTCTGAATGGGTGGCTATGTTGACGGAAATAGTGCTGAAGGAGTTTGAATCGGCCGGAGGTGTCCGCTCTGTTACAGTTGAGAACGAGGTCGTTTCTGCTGACGGAATCCGGGCACAGGTGGATGTGGTTCTCTATTATAAAAATGGGGAAACAATGGAACAACCTGTCAATCTGATTCTTATTGACGGGAAATGGTTGATGGACCTTTCTTTCTGACGTTTTTTTTCCGTCCGTTATTTGGCATAGTTTTTGCTCTGTAAGAAGTTGTTATGATACTCCTTATATTACTGACTATGCGAAAAACGATTGAACAACTGCTTGAAGAACTCAAGAGTGTGGATTGGCGTAAAAAAGCCTCGGAATTGACAGGCCGGATGAAACCGTATGCCAGGAAAGTGGGTAGAGCGGTGGCCAAACCTGTTTTGATTCTGTATTATGTTTTGACCGATGCGGAAACCACGACGGCAGACAAAGCTTTGTTGTATGCGGCGCTGCTTTATGTGCTCGTTCCGGGAGATGTTCTGCCGCGTTCAGTGTTTAAGCTGTTGGGCGTAGCTGATGATGCGGCTGCGATACTGTTTGTGTATAATAAGGTCAAAGACAAAGTCACGCCTGAAATTCTCCAGAAAGTGGAGCAGACCTTGGACAGATGGTTTGGTTTCCGTCTGGATTATCCTCGGGAGCCGATGGCCTGATGCCTGCTTGGACATAACAAAACCCCGAAAGTTTTTCAATCAACTTTCGGGGTTTGCGTTTATAGGCTTGAACCTGTTTCTCAGTTTTCGCCTTCGGCTTCGAGTTGCTTCTTGAGGGCAGCCAGAGCGTCGATGTCACCCAAAGTGGTCTTTTCAACCTTGTTGGCGACAACTTCAGCGGCTTTCTCTTCAGCTTTCTTCTCGCTGGCAAGTTTCTTGGCGGCTGCGCGGGCTTCCTTCTTGGCCTCGTCCTCGTGGATGCGGCTGTGTGAAAGGATGATGCGCTTTGCATCCTTGTTGAATTCGATAACCTTGAATTCGAGAGTCTCACCGAGTTGAGCCTGACTTCCGTCTTCCTTTACGAGGTGCTT
>JAZRWU010000039.1:0-2163 GCA_045599885.1 Bacteroidales bacterium
CCATCCTCAAATGGATGAATCCTGATATATCTATAGTGAAAGAGGGCTGCCAGTTCGATCGGGGAGTATTCTCCCGTTGCTTCGGCCTGGTTGTACCAATCCACCAGATCTGTCATCAACGCCGTCGTCTCTTCAGGTGCGGCATACTCAAAACGGTAACCATAACGGGTGATGACACTGTTGGGACGTGTCTTATAACACCCGGCGTGAATGACATAGCTTGTTACGGTACCATCCGGGAGTGTTCGGTAAACAGTGTAATCTTCGCGAAGAAGAGTCCGATGCAGTTGATGGATGAATGTCTGGGTCAGAGATGTGTCTTTCAATGAGGATTGCTCTTTCGTCATCATCAGTCCGACATTGCTGGCTTTCATTTCCTCAAGGTCCATCATCTCCGCCTCGCCAACAACCTTACCGAACAGCAGCAGAAGTTCAGTCTGACCATATGTCAGTGTGTTGCCTTCAATATGGTTGCTGTTATAATTGAACTCAACGGTGAATTTACGGCTCAGACGGTCCCTGTCCTTTGTTGAAAGTGGTTGTAAAGCGCACCATGCTTTGTATGTCTCTTCCCAATTCATACGCTATGATTTTTGTGCGAATATAGCAAAAAGGTGGTTACTTACCACCTTTTGATGTTTTTTATTGAAAATTGCCGATATTATTTGATTCGACATCTGCACAACCTATAGAATCCTGGAAGGTTGTTCAATAAAGGCCCATTCTATTTGGAGTCACAAAACGTATATGTGTAGGCGACTTAAGCATGTCTGGACTTCCATTCCGGGCCGTTTTGCACTTCAAAGTTTAGGGGCACGTTAATTACAATGGTACAGACGGAAGAACACGAACATAGTTCATTTACGCCGTCAAACAACGTCAGGTCTCTTTCTGAAATTTGCATAAATTCATATCTTTGCATCATGAACAATCGGCAAGCCACCTGGCCCAAATATTTCTCGCCGATAGTGCAAACAATTACAAAGATGATCGTTCAAAGTGAAATGAAAGTGATGCAATTCCCTTCCAAATATGTGCAGGGAAGAAAAGCCATTCAACTGCTGCCACAATTCGTTGATGAAATGGGTGGCAAAAGCATGATGGTGGTGACAAAATCTCAATTCGGGCGTATGTCTTCCCTTATGGGAAAACAGAGTAGGATAGAACTGTTCCATGGTGAATCTTGTTATGAGGAAGTGGAAAGGGTGAAGGACCTGGCTGTCAAAGAAGAGGCGACCGTGCTGGTGGCCGTCGGCGGCGGTAAGGTGATAGATGTGGTCAAGATTGCCGCTGACCAATTGGGCATCCCTTGCATCATTGTCCCGACCATCTGCGCCACGGATGCTCCTTGCTCGGGTTGTGCGGTCACCTACACAAAGGATGGGGAGTATATCCGAGTGGAATATCAGAAAACCAATCCGAGGCTTGTCTTGATTGACAGTGAAATCATTGCCGCTGCGCCCTCCCGTTATCTCGTTTCCGGTATGGGCGATGCCTTCGCCACCTATCTTGAGGCGCTGGCCTGCGATGCGACGGCTTCTCCGAACCAATGCAAAGGAGGTGGCCTGCGTACGAAATCCTCGATAGCTTTGTGCAAATTATGCCTCGAAACCTTGTTCGACTATGGCGTTCAAGCCAAACTTGACAATGAGAAAGGAATTGTGAGTGAGGCTCTTGAAAACATCATCGAAGCGAATACCCTGCTCTCCGGTCTGGGATTTGAAAGTACGGGCGTTTCTATGTGTCATGCCGTCTCCAATACCTTCACGTTCTTCCCTGAGTGTCACTCAAAATTCCACGGCGAGAAGGTGGCATACGGCTGTCTTGTGGAATTGGAAATACACGATCCTCTGAATATCAAGGACAAAACCTACGAATTCTTCAAGCGTGTCGGACTGCCTGTCACGTTGAAAGAAATGAATCTGCCGCATCTGACCTATGAGCAGGCTTTGATGATGGGCAACGATGTGGCGAAAGAGGATGAGTCGCAATATTCGCACTATGAGCCTTATCCGTTTGACGCCGCCAGAATTGCGGATGCGATTCTGGCCGTTGACCGACGGGGACGGCAGATGTAGGCCGAATGGCTTCCTCCGGGAATCAATAAAACAGCCGCCATCTGCCTCAAGGCAGATGGCGGCTGCCAATATTTATGAGTGGAGA
>JAZRWU010000040.1:0-1847 GCA_045599885.1 Bacteroidales bacterium
CCCTCCGTCAGGCTGGTGTCACGGATAATCAGCAGGTCGAGCATTTTCCAGTTCTCACCGCTGCTCCGGCTGATGAACGGAATATCCACCGGTTTGTATTTGCCGACATGGCCGAATTCATCCACAATCATTCCCGTTGCCTTCACCAGAGAATCCTGATACGACTTGATATAGGAATTGAAGTACTTGGAAATGGAGGCGCTACGCGACTTGGACAGACGGTTGTTGAGGTCAACCGTGCCTTCAGGAGAGGCATAAGCACAGACCACAATCGAGTCAAGGTCGAACGACTGATTCTGCATCAGGTCAGAGAGATTGCCCTTGATACGGCCGATTTCACGACGGTTGTTGCCCAAATTGAGGTTGATGTCGCTTCTTCCCACGGCGAAATCGACATGGCAGGCCGTGTTGGCTTCCACCTGACGCGAGATGACTTTGGTCATATAATGCTCCGTCTCGTTGGTAAAAGCGGACAACGAACTGATATAGAACGTCAAAGGATCTGTTCTGGGAACTTCATACAGACAGTGGTCCTGCTCATAGATCTCACCTGAGAGCACGATATCCACCTTCTTCAGACGCGGGCGTGTATTGATCGTCTGGGTATAATTGTAAATGAAGTCACCTCCGGCACTGACCATCACGGTATCGAGTCTGACACCTTCCGACAGTATCGGAGACTTGATATACTTGCGGTATTTTCTGTCAATCATAGACTTTCTGCGTTCGTTGATTGAACGGGCTATCTTGTTGGTATAATGCTCGACAGCCTGACGCTCGCTCACTCCGTAGCAGGTATAGAATTCCTCATCACTGACGAAAGAAGTATCCTGTTTGAAAGAATAAATCTGAGGAATATTGCGTTCCAGGAAGATTTCCAGCAGACCCACGCTGATGAAACGCGTCGAGTCGGACACGATACGGGAGAGGAAGCGGTCATATTGCTGATAACCACGAAGCTGCTGCTTGCGGTAAGCGTTACCGGTTATCATCACCGGATCCAGACGGATGCTGTCCTCGAAAATATACATATCGGGATAGAAACGCAATTGCCAATGGCTGTCGCGCATGCTTTCGGGTACAATCACCTGGAACTGCAGATCGACCTTGCCGCGATGCTCCGCCACATGACGGAAACGGGCGGTCACGACCACTTCATTCAAAACTTCCGAAGCGATCATATCACCGGATTCCTCATCAAGCGTAGTTTTCTTAATGAGGAGCTCATTTCCATCTTTATCCTTGATTTTCAGCGTATCACGTGTAATCTGCCGGGCAGTCGTGTCCAACATCTCCATCTTCTCTCCCAAACTCAGCTGAGCGGAGACAGCATCTTTCTGCAGATTGGATAATTTCTTCTGGGTTCCACAACTGGAAACCGCCATGGCCAACAGAACACACAGGGCCGGCCAAACCGTCCTGCGATCACAAATAGAGACTTTTATCATGGTCTACTTTAAAACTACAACGTATCCTTTTATTGTTATTATCATATAAGATATTGAATACCAACAACAAACACAATTCCTTACTAAATTACCAAATATCTCTGCAAAGATAGACCATAAAAACAGTTTTGGCAAGACTCATCGCAGTCTTTTTAGTATTTATTAAATTCCATTCATCATGAATAGCTTTTTCATGGGGCTCAGGTGTATAAATTGCCTGGTTCGATATTTCCAGAAAAAATAGAATTTGACGGGGAAAATTATCGAACCGACTCGTATAACCAGATACTGGATTGTATCTTTCAAGAAACCAATAGATTAACTGGTGAAAAAAATGAGAGCGACTCAAAGAATCGCTCTCAAAACCATTTGGGGTGCGATGTGGGGCTCGAACCCACG
>JAZRWU010000041.1:0-1334 GCA_045599885.1 Bacteroidales bacterium
ATATGGATTTGCGGATGTGGGGACAAGGTTTCGAGGAACTTTACCGCGAGGCTCAGGAAAAATACAACATCCGCTTCGTCAGGGGCCGTATCTCCGAAGCCGCCGCCACTTTCGACGGCAAAGTGCAGATCAAGGCCGAAGACACGCTCATCGGTCAGCCGGCCCGCATCGTTTCCGACCTGCTGGTGCTGATGGTGGGCATGGAGGCTTCTCCGGGCACCCGGCGTCTGGCGTCCGCCTGCGGCATCGAAGGCCCATACGGTTTCGCCCAATCGGCCGACCCTCACCTCTACGACAACCTCACCGGGCAGAAAGGTCTCTTTGTGGCCGGAGCCTGCAAACGTCCCATGAGCCTGACCGACGTCATTTCGGACGCCCGCTCGGCCGCCGCCGAAATCATCCACTACCTGTCACAAGAATAGCCTATGCCGTCTTTCGGTTTCACCATATCGCGTCCGCGCTCCATCGACCTGGGCGAAGGCGACCTCATCAAGGTCCAAAGGCTTGAGGAAATCGAGCCTTCGGTGCGCCGCTGCTTCAATTGCGGAGGTTGCACCGCCACCTGTTCCGCCGGACAGTTCACCGATTTCAATATCCGCAAGATTCAGAATCTGTACCGTTGGGGACAATACAAGCAACTCGACATGGAATTGCGGAAATGCATGCTCTGCGGGAAATGCACCCTGGTCTGCCCCCGCGGTGTCAATCTTCGGCATCTCATTATCACGATGAGAGGCTTGTTGAACGAAAAATAAACGGTTATGATATCGACCTATCATCCTTTTGTCCTGCCGTTCTGCTTTGGCGTGTTCATCTTGTTCGCCATCCTGGCCATCAAGTACATACGCTGGATACGCTCCCTCGACCGCCGGCAGAAAATGGTAGTGACCAAGAATTTTTTCAAAGGACTGCTGATGCCGGCACTCGTGGAAATGTTCCGGGAAGGGCTGCTCCACCGCAAAGTCAGTCATCACAGCCGGCGTCTGGGGTATATGCACCGCAGCATCGCCTTCGGATGGTTCCTGCTGATTGTCATGGGCCTGGTCGAAACGCTGGTCTGCCTCAGAGGCCGTCCGCATCCCTTCTGGCTGGGCATTTTCTACCGCTATTTCGTCCACGACGAACTCTCGCAGTTCTCGGCGCTTTTCGCCAACCTCATGGACCTGCTGCTGCTATACGTGCTGAGCGGCGTGACGATGGCGATAATCAAGTCGGTGTATTCCCGCTTTGTGGGTCTGCGCAAAACCACCCGGCACAAATTCCACGACCTGCTGCTGCGCTATTCTCTTTGGACCATTTTCCCGGCAAGACTGCTTTCGGAGAGCTGCACGGCC
>JAZRWU010000042.1:0-17490 GCA_045599885.1 Bacteroidales bacterium
GACATGGCTACGATCCGACTTTAGCCCAACGGTCCACACCACTGATGGAGGGTATCTCAATCAAAAGAAAAATCACTAAACCGCCCACCAATGCCACCGACAAGGTCAGCCGCAGCAGATATTTCCAAGGGACACCGGCCACAATCATCATAATCCATACGAAGGCACAAATCAGCACCGCCGTGGACATATTCTGTGTGACAATCAGCCCCACTACCATTCCCGTGACAATCAGGACAGACCAGAAAGCCCGCCTCATCATTTCCGGGGAACGCTGACCGGCACCCAGTTCCCAAGCGGTGAAAATCACCAGACTGAGTTTGGCCAATTCGGATGGCTGAAATGAAATGCCGAAAATATTCAACCAACGGCTGGCATCCGCTTTCTCCTGACCGGTGAGCAGCGTCACGATGAGCAACACCACCGATACAGCCAGCATAATCAGCGAAATCTTACCCGTGCGTTTGTAATGGAAATTGTGCAGCACCACCACCCAAAGCACACTGGTCAACAGGATGAAAGCATGCTTGACAATAGGCGCGTAGGGCCGGCTGTTGTGATAGGCAAGCATACTGCTGGCGCTGAACACCGACAACAAACTGACGATACACAGGATGGCAAACAATATCCAGATTACCTTGTCTCCTTTGAACAGTCTCTGCAAATAATCCATATTCTTGTCAATAATCAGAGATGACGGACTTCTTCTTTGAACTGCTTGCCCCGATCCTCATAACTCTTGAACAGATCGAAGCTGGCGCAACAGGGCGAAAGCAGCACGGTATCACCTTCGTGGGCCATTTCCGCACAAAGACGGACAGCCTCCCGCATGGAACGGGCATCGCGGATGTGGGGCACTTTCCCATCAAAGAACCGATGGAGTTTATCGTTGTCCACTCCCAAAAACACCAGCGAATGAACCTTTTCCTTGACCAGATTCTCTATTTCGGTATAATCGTTGCCTTTATCCTTGCCACCGAGAATCAAGACCACCGGCGTCGTCATGGATTCAAGCGCATACCAGCAGGAATTGACGTTGGTCGCTTTGGAGTCGTTGATATATTCCACACCGCCAATCCGGGCCACTTTCTCAAGACGATGCTCCACTCCCTGAAAGTCGCTCAAAGCCTCGCGAATTTCCTTCTTACGGATATGGGCGATATTGGCCGAAATGGCCGAAGCCATCGTATTGTACATATTGTGCGTACCTTTCAGCGAAATAGCTTCCTGTTCGATTTCAAAATTCTCATCAGGATTCTCAATCACCAGAATACGGTTCTCGACAAAAGCCTTGATGCCGTCCTCGCGGCGAAGCGAGAAGGGATAGCGTTTGGCGCGGATTGTATCGCCCCGTTTGGCCAGTTCATTTTTGATGATAGGATCGTCGTTCCAATAGACAAATGCATCTTTCTCCGTCTGATTCCGAACAATACGGAACTTGGCATCGACATACTCCTGCATATTGTAGTGATAGCGGTCGAGATGGTCGGGCGTGATATTCAGCAGCACAGCCACATCGGCTTTGAAATCGAACATATAGTCGAGCTGGAAACTGCTGAGTTCAATAACATAATAATCGTGAGGATCTTCCGCCACCTGCAAGGCGAGACTCTTCCCCACATTTCCTGCCAATCCCGCATCCAATCCTCCTTTTTGGAGAATGTGATAAGTCAGCATGGTGGTCGTGGTCTTACCGTTGCTTCCGGTGATGCAGATCATCTTGGATGCGGTATAGCGGGCAGCGAATTCTATCTCCGAAATGATGGGGATATTCTTTTCCTTGATGGCTAGAATGACAGGGGCCGAATCGGGAATACCAGGGCTCTTGACGATTTCATCGGCTGCAAGGACCACGTCCATGGAATGGGAGCCTTCTTCCCAGGCGATGCCCCGTTCGTCCAGCATCGCTTTATATTTGTCTTTGATAGTGCCGGAATCGCTCACCAGCACCTCATATCCTTGCTTGACGGCCAGAACAGCGGCACCTGCCCCACTCTCTCCAGCTCCAAGTATCACCATTTTTTTCATCATCGTATTACTTTATCTGAGTTTCAGTGTAATTATCGCCAATACCGATAGAATAATGGTCACAATCCAGAAACGGACCACAATCTTGGATTCCGGGATGGCCTTGATCGGTTTTTGAATGATGGCATCGATTCCGGCATTACCGGGCTTCTGGAAATGATGATGCAAAGGTGTCATCTTGAAAATCCGACGTCCCGTGCCGGTCTTGCGCTTGGTGATTTTGAAATAACTCACCTGCATCATGACCGACAGAGACTCAATCAGATAAATTCCACAGAACAATATCAGCAGGATCTCCTTGCGGATGATGATGGCGAACACCGCAATCACCCCACCGAGCATCAGGCTGCCGGTATCGCCCATAAAGACCTGGGCCGGAAATGAATTGTACCAGATGAAACCGACCGTAGCCCCGACAAAAGCCGACATATAAATCACAAGTTCCTCCACACCTGGAATATACATGATATTGAGGTAAGAGGCATAATTCAAGTTACTCGAAAGATAGGCAAGCACTCCCAAACCCACGCCGATGATGGCAGAGATACCAGCCGTCAACCCGTCCAGACCATCGGTCAGATTGGAACCGTTCGAGACAGCCGTGACTATGAAAATCGTCACCAGAATGAAAATCACCCAACCGGCTCCCTGCTTGTGCTCCGGACGCATGAAAAAAGCAATGTCGGAATAATCAAAATTGTTGTTCTTGACAAAAGGGATAGTCGTTTTGGTCGATTTGACATCTTCGTTGGAATACTCGACGGATTCCACCTGCTTATCGTGAAATATCTCCGCATTCTCACGGATCACCACATCGGGACTGACATAAAGAGTCACGCCGACAATGATACCGAGACCTATTTGTGCCACAATCTTGAATTTGCCTTTCAGACCTTCTTTCTCGTGCCTGAATATCTTGATATAATCGTCTGCGAAACCAAGGGCCGCGAGCCAGACCGTGGAAATCAGCATCAGAATCACATACACATTGTTGAGTTTGGAAAAAAGCAGGACTGGAATAACCAGCGAAAGGAAAATGATGATGCCGCCCATCGACGGAGTTCCTTTCTTGCTCAATTGTCCTTCGATATCCAAATCACGCGGAACATCGCCCATTTGTTTTTTCTGCATGAACACAATGAGATGACGTCCGATCAGCGTGGCAATCAGCAAGGCGAAGACAAAAGCCATCGCCGCCCGGAACGAGACGTACTGAAAGACACCGGCTCCGCTCACGTTGATGCGGTCGAGATATTCAAATAGTGGCACTAACATATCTATTCACTTTTATTCCCACAATAATCACGATAAGCTTCGGCTATCACTTTCCGGTCGTCAAAAGGATGTTTCACACCTTCCACATCCTGATAATCCTCATGACCTTTTCCGGCGACAAGAATAATCTCGCCTTGACGCGCCAGATGACAGGCGGTACGGATCGCCTCACGCCGGTCGGCAATCACCAGTACTTTATGAACGGCCTGCGCGGGAACGCCGGCATACATATCGTTCAATATATCTTCGGGCTTTTCGAAGCGTGGATTGTCTGAGGTCAGAATCACACGGTCGCTTCCATTGACCGCCTCCAAAGCCATTTCCGGGCGTTTGGTTTTATCGCGGTTGCCACCCGCCCCCACCACGGTCGTGATGAATTCGGGATTGACCTGGCGTAAGGTGTCAAGCACATTATGCAGGGCATCAGGGGTATGCGCATAATCGACAATGGAAAGGAATCCGGTGGGCGAAGGCAGGAATTCCATACGGCCCGACACCGGACGCAGCGTACTCAAGACTCTCAACACCTCATCCGAAGAGAGTCCCAGCAGACAGGCGGCGCCATAGACAGCCAGCAGATTGGACACATTGAAACGGCCGATAAACTGGACATATACTTCTTTTCCATTGATTTCCAACTGCATTCCTTCCAAATGTGTTTCCAGAATGCGGGCGTTGAAATCTGCCAGACTGTGCGTGGAATAATAGTAACGCCCGGCCTTGGTATTCTGCAACATTACCTGACCGTTGCGGTCATCGGCATTGCTCAGAGCGAAGGCGCCGGCCGGAAGTGAATCGAAAAAGGATTTTTTCGCCTTCAAATAGGCTTCCACCGTTTTATGATAATCCAAATGGTCGTGCGTCAGATTGGTAAAGATGCCGCCGTCAAACTCCAATCCTGCTATTCGCTGCTGGGCGGCCGAATGAGAGCTGACTTCCATGAACGCATAGCTGCAACCGGCATCCACCATTCTCCGCATCAGCTGATTGATGGTATAGGAATCAGGCGTGGTGTGCGTCGCAGGAACTGCTTCACCGTCAATATAATTGCAGACCGTCGAAAGCAGACCGACCTTGTGACCGAAGGCACGGAACATTTTATAGAGCAAAGTGGCAATGGTCGTTTTGCCGTTGGTCCCCGTCACTCCGACCAATTTCAACTGCGAGGACGGATGACCGAACCAGGCAGAGGAAATCCGTCCCAAAGCCTTATCGCTGTCAGCCACACGGATATAGGCGACATCCGGTCGGATATCCTCGGGCCAATGCTCACAAACGACAGCCGCCGCACCTTTGGACACCACCTCTGGAATATAGACATGGCCATCCGACTGAGTGCCTTTTTGAGCCACGAACAGACAGCCTTGAGCCGCTTTCCGTGAATCAAAACATACCGAATTCACTTCTACCGTCTGAGGGCCGATATATTCGAGCACCTTCAAGTCTTCGATACAATCCCGTAACTGCATATAATTGTTTTATTTAATGATTCAAAACAAGGTGGATTTCCTGCCCGGAACGGAACATCGAACCGGGAGTCAATGACTGACGTACCACCCGACCGTATCCGCTGGAAGTGACCTTGAGGCCGGCTTCTTCCAACTGCGAGATAGCGTCACGCAGACCCAATCCACGGACATCGGGCACACGGCCTTCTTTTTGAACATATTCCTCAAACACAACTCCATCGGCTGTTTTCTCGGATTTCACCAACAGATTGTCTCCGTCCACGTCCATTTTATACGACTGATGAAGTTTGCGGAGCAATTCCTCCGTCGGTTCCCGCAAGCCGCTTTTCACATCGGGCACACATGAAAGAGAATCCGGCTTCAGACGCTTATACTCCAAAGTATGCTCACGGGAATAGACCTGTTCGGCTATATGCTTGAAAACCACACCGCTCATAGATCCGCCGGATGGGTATCCGATTCTCGGCCGACGGATGACCACGATGCAGGTATATTCCGGATTCTGAGTCGGAAAATAGCCACAGAACGACACTTGGTGCCCTCGTTCCTCGCCCGAACGCATATCGTACGAAAGAACCGCCGTGCCCGTTTTGCCGGAGAAAGGCAGCATTTCACTGCGGGCCACGCTCGCCGTTCCTTTTATCACCACAGAATCGAGCATCAGACGGATTTCCTTCAAGGTTTTGTCTGAACATATCTTGTCTGTCACGACCTGAGGTTTGAATTCTTCATATATTTCCCCGTTCCTTTCGATGTAATCGACGAAATACGGACGCAAATACTTGCCGTCGTTGGCTATCGCATTGTAATACGACAAGGTGTAAATAGGAGGAATCGCCACCACATAACCCGTCGCCATCCAGGGAAGATCGGTCGCCGACCAATAGCGTTCATCATCAGGATGAGGAATGACAGGATGTGCGGCACCCGGAATTTCCAGATTCAGGTCTTTATTGAAACCCATATCGTAAATATGGTTTACGAAACGGGCTGCTCCCTGACGGCCGCCGAAACCATTGTCAATCAGGAGGCCCATACCGATATTGGAAGAATACCAAATGCTTTTGGCGGCCGTAATCTGATGATATCCACCATGATTGGCATTGTGGTCGCGCATAACGCTGCCGTGGATTCTCATAATACCGTTGCCCACATCCACCGGATCGTCAGGATGGACACAACCTTCTTCGAGAGCCGACATCATGGCAATGGTTTTGAATGTCGATCCCGGTTCTGAACGGTCCTGCAAGGCGAAATTGTGATTTTCCGCATATCTTCCGTCCGACATACGGTCGAGATTGGCAATGGCGCGGATACGTCCCGTCGTGCGTTCCATCAATACCGCCGTCCCCGATTCGGCCGCCGTCTGTTCCAACATATCGCGCAGAGCCGTTTCCGTAATATCCTGAAAAGCAAGATCAATAGTCGTATGAAGATTCCAACCGTCCACGGGCGCCTGCTTTACGACATTGACATAGCGTCCCGCCACATATTCACGAGTACTGTAGCCTGGCTGACCTCTCAAAAGCGAATCGTAACGGAGTTCCAGACCGGAGGCTCCACCCCGTTCTTCCTCGGCATATACCGAACCCAGTGTACTGGAAGCCAGGGAACCGAACATCCGGGTACGGTCAACAAAACGTTTTTCGTACATCCCGCTGCGATTGCGTCCTTTCTCGAAGAATGGATAATGCTGGACTTCGAGCAAATCGAAATAATTCAATTTATGGGCGCTGATACGGTAATCTCTCCTTCCTTTTTCGAAAGCGGCGATGATGTCCCTTTGATATGCCTCAGCCGTTTTATCTCCCATTTTGGCAGAAAGAGCCTGGGAAAGAGGAATGATATATTTATATAGTGTGTCGCGGTAGGATTGATAGGCTTCCCGTTCCTTGCGTTCCGTCATCTTTCCATTGCCGCTATACACTTTGAAATCCACAAATACCTGATACGTAGGCATCGAGGCGACCATCAGACTGCCATCCGCCGAATAGATATTCCCTCGGACGGGATCCACAAGCACACTGTCTCGGCTTTGTTTGTCTTTCCACTTCTGCCATTCCTGACCTTCCGCAAACTGAATATGCAGGACCGTGGAGAATATCCCTATCATCATAAATAACAGGAATAATATGACCACCATCAGGTAGCGTAGCCGTATCTTTTTGCTTATCAGATTGCTATCTTCCATTCTTTTCAGGCTTTACGGATAAACGGTACGCGGGTTGGTCAGGAAGGTCCAAATCAAGGCCATTTTCATCGACCAAAGTTTTGATATGCGACTGACGGCTTTCCTGCATCAGATAGGAATTTTCTATCATGGCGCCGTATGTGGCTTCCTGCAATTCTTTTCTCAAACGGTCAACTTCATCAATCTTCATATTGACCGCATAATGGTTGGCAATATAGATAATAAGGAGTATCGCAATCATTATCAACAGTTTATACTGATTGCGCAAAAATTCCATATCCAGAATACTGCCGTCAATGAAATGGGCAATCCTGAACTTGCGATCTTTTTTATCTTTGGTCTGATTGTCCTTCATCGTCTTTCTGTTTTTTCTGCCACGCGAAGCTTGGCGCTTCTGGAACGTGGATTCAATTCCTGTTCCTTTTCATCCGGAACTATCACTTTATGGTTGACCAGACGGAATGGACTGAGACGGTTCCCGTAGAAATCCTGCTCCACTTCGCCTTTGAAATTGCCGGCTCTCATGAAATTCTTGACCAGACGGTCTTCGAGAGAATGATAGCTGATAATAGCCAAACGGCCGCCGGGTTTGAGAAATTCCAAGGATTGGAGCAGCATCTGTTCAAGAGCTTCCATTTCGTGATTCACTTCGATACGCAAGGCCTGAAATGCCTTGGCCAGTTCTTTTTTGGCCCGTTCCTTGCCCATCAAAGGCTCCAGCACTTCCTTGAAACGGGCCACGTTGTCAATCGGCTTCTCCGCCCTGGCTTTCACCAAGGCAGATGCGAGACGACCCGCCTGCGGCAACTCACCATATTGGCGGAACAGTTCCGCCAATTGTTCCTGAGAATAATCCGCCACGATATCGGAAGCCTTGCGTGTGGCACGGCGATTCATCCGCATATCCAAATCGGCATCGTAACGGAAGGAAAAACCGCGCTGCGCATCATCAAAATGATGGGAGGAGACTCCTAAGTCGCCCAAGATACCGTCCACCTGCTCCACCTCGTGATAACGCAGGAAATTGGAGAGGAAGCGGAAATTGCTGTGAACGAATGTCAGACGGGAATCTTCAGGCAGATTGGCCATCGCATCCTCATCCTGATCGAATGCGAAAAGCCGCCCTTCGGGGCCCAAGCGCTCCAAAATAGCCCGGGAATGGCCTCCGCCCCCGAACGTCACGTCCACATAAATACCATCGGGATGTATGTCCAGCCCCTCCATACTCGCCTCAAGCAAAGCGGGGATATGATAAGAAGGCTGTGCAACGGCCGATAAGTCTTCGAGAGGAGCCGTATGTATCCTGTTTTTCGTCATAGCCTTCTTATTGCATCAATTCCTGAATCTTCTGTCTGAAAAGATCTGAGTCTATCCGAGGGGTGGCAAGTGCCTGTTTAGGCCAAAGTTCTATGGTATCATCCACGCCCAGGAAACACACTTCCCGTCCGATGTCCGCCGAATCGAGAAGGCGTTTCGACAACAGGATTCTGCCGTTGGCATCCATCTCGACCGTTTCGGCCTCCAACATAAACTGACGGTAGATTTCCTGTTGTTCAGGAATCCATTTGTTCAGGTGCGAACGAAGATGATTCAATTCTTTCTCCCAAACCTGTTCCGGATACAACACCAGACAATTCTGATAAATATCCTTGCGGACAAACAGTTTTACAGGAGTCTCAAGAGTCGCCTGCGCTGCACGGCGGGAGAACTCTGTCTCCCCCCCGCAGGCAAGTTCGCGGGCAGCAGTCCCTTGCTGAATCGTCCGGACAGCTGCCCCACTTGAAGCCACCAAGCCTTGAGGCCAATCGGTCGAATCGCCCTGGAATTCTGCGGCCACAGACATTCCAACGGTTTCAACCGCCAGCACCTTACGGAAAACAGCGGGGACGAATACCCGGTTTTTCGCATCCAGCTTCGCTTCAATGTTGCCTAAAAAACGCATCGAACTCTATGTTATATACTGATAACCAATTAATTACCCTACCACTCACAGAGTCCGCGGATACTTAATGGTTACAATGGCAAATATAAATCACAATTCCCCACTTTGCAACACTTTTCACCACAAATTCAAATATTTTTTTTTTGAGGGAAAACAAAAAACCGCCCGCACTGCCAGTCAGCGCGGGCGGTTGCATGAGACGGGAAAAACAGAGCTTATTTCAGTTCCGAACCCGGAGCCACAGTTTTCTCGGGAGATGTCAGCAGATACTTGCCTTCGGGAGAAGCTGCGTACAGGATCATGCCCTTGGACTCCACTCCACGGAAATTGCGGGGCGCAAGGTTCATCAGCACCGGAACCTGCTTCCCCACCATATCTTCGGGCTTGAACGATTCGGCCACACCCGAAACAATGGTACGCTGATCCAAACCGGTGTCAACCAGCAACTGCATCAGTTTGGAAGTCTTGGGTACAGGTTTGGCCTCCAAAATGGTTCCGATACGGATATCCAATTTTTCAAAATCATCGAACGAAATGTTATCCTTGACGGGATTGGGCTTCCAAGCCGCTGCCTCATTCGCTTTTTTGGTGTCAAGCAGACGCTGAATCTGAGCGTCGACAGCGGCATCCTCGATTTTCTCGAACAGCAATTCGGCGGGCTGGATGGCATGACCCTTCTCCAGAAGATTCACACTGCCCAAATCGTTCCAGGAGAAAGAATCCATTCCAAGCATGTTGCGGAGTCTGGCAGCACTGAACGGCAGGAAAGGCTCGAAAGCGATGGCCAGGTTGGCGGCAATCTGCAGACTCAGATTCAGGATAGTGGCCACACGCTCAGGATCTGTCTTGAAGACCTTCCAAGGCTCGGTATCGGCCAGATACTTGTTGCCGATGCGGGCGAGATTCATCGCCTCTTTCTGAGCATCGCGGAAACGGAAAGCATCCAAGTATTCCTCTACGCTTTTCTTGACATCCACGAACTCACGGACAGTAGCCCGGTCGTAGTCATTCAATTCGCCGGAAGCAGGCACATTACCATCGAAATACTTGTGCGTCAGAACGATAGCACGATTGATAAAATTACCGAAAATAGCCACCAACTCGCTGTTGTTGCGGGCCTGGAAATCTTTCCACGTGAAATTATTGTCCTTGGTCTCCGGAGCGTTGGCGGTCAGGACATAGCGCAGCACATCCTGTTTCCCGGGAAAATCCACCAGATATTCGTGCAGCCAGACAGCCCAGTTGCGCGAGGTGGAAATCTTGTCGTCCTCCAAGTTGAGGAACTCGTTCGAGGGCACGTTATCGGGCAGAATATAACTGCCTTCCGCCTTAAGCATAGCCGGGAAGACAATGCAGTGGAACACAATGTTGTCTTTGCCGATAAAATGAATCAGGCGGGTATCGGAATCTTTCCACCAGGTTTCCCAGTTGCCTTTCTCGGGATGAGCGTCGCAATATTCTTTGGTATTGGAGATGTAGCCGATAGGAGCGTCAAACCAGACATACAGCACTTTTCCGTCCGCTCCTTCCACAGGCACAGGGATACCCCAGTCCAGATCGCGGCTCACGGCGCGGGGCTGCAGTCCCAGATCGAGCCAGCTCTTGCATTGGCCATAGACATTCGGACGCCATTCTTTGTGATCTTCCAAAATCCACTGACGCAGCCAGGCTTCATGCTTATCCAAAGGCAGATACCAATGTTTGGTCTCTTTCATCACCGGCTTGCTCCCGCTGATGGTGCTTCGGGGATGGATCAGTTCCGTCGGAGACAGCGTAGATCCACATTTCTCACATTGGTCACCATAGGCGCCTTCCGCATGACAATGAGGGCACTCGCCCGTAATATAGCGGTCTGCCAGAAAGGTCTTAGCCTCCTCGTCGTAATACTGTTCCGAAGTTTTTTCGATGAATTCACCTTTATCGTACAGCTTACGGAAAAAATCCGATGCCAGTTTATGATGCGTTTCCGATGAGGTACGGCTATAGACATCAAACGAAATACCGAATTCCTCGAATGATTTCTTAATCAGACTGTGGTAGCGGTCCACCACATCCTGAGGCGTGCAACCTTCCTTGCGGGCCCGGATGGTGATAGGCACACCGTGTTCATCACTGCCACCGACAAAAAGGACATTTTCCCCTTTCAGCCTCAAATAACGTACATAAATGTCAGCGGGAACATAAACTCCCGCCAAATGGCCGATATGAACCGGTCCGTTGGCATAGGGCAAGGCCGTGGTCACGGTCGTGCGTTTGAATTCTTTGTTCATACTTTATTCTGATTATTGTCAATAAATTCATTAAGAAATTGATGCTCAGCATCTTGAATATGTTCTATGGTCAGCACGGATTTAGGCCCGCACAACATCTCGTAACCGTAGGCGTCACGGTCGGTATCATCCAGGATAGTTCCGAAATGACGGGGAGCGGTCAGACCGTCACGCTTGCTGTACATCACCCGAATTCGCGGATCCAAAAAACGGGACAGATTCGAAGGACAGACCGAATCGCAGCCCGAAGGCAAATCGTAGCCGAACCACATAGACGAGACATCCCCGCCGATATGGTCGCGTTCCTCAATGCTTTCCCCATGGATAACCCGAATGTAATCCGCCAGATAATCGCAACCGGATGCCGCTGGGACAAGATGGCTGGCGATAAAACCGCTTGACCGTGCACCGATCTCCACCGGGCTCAAGCTTCCGTCCTCGCGAAGAATCATCTCCAGATGGCCGTATGAAGCCGCCATTCCGAGACTGCGGTAACAGCGTTTCCCGGCCTCCGCCAAGCGCTCATAGATTACGTCGGGATATGCGGATGAATTCCAATGGAGCTTGGTAGCCACACGGTTGTGCAAAGCATTGAGAGTATGATACTTGACTGAGATTCCATAGACAGAGACATGACCTTGGGCATCGCCGAGCATATCGATGGTGAATTCTCTTCCCTCGGCAAATTCCTCCACGAGACAGCACCCGTTGAATGAGGCGCGTCTGGCCTTGTCCAAAGCCTGACGCAAAAAGACCGCATCGGACGACTTTTCCAAAACAGTGATTCCGCGCGAACTGGCGGCGACATCGGGCTTGACTATCAACTTCATCCGGGAGTTCATCGATAGGATTTCCTCCTCGCTGAAACTGTCGTCCGGAAGTGAGATACGGTTGAAAAGTCCGTCGCGTATCCAACTTTCCCGCATCCGGTTCTTGGTCAACACTTCACGGAAGGCTTCGGGCATTTCCTGCAATCCCCTCTGACGATGCACCGCATTGACCGTCGGAACTGCCAGATCGATGCAAGTGAAGACCCCGTCCACCTTGTAGGGCGACAAAACTTCCAGCACCTTGGCGGTATCCTTCACATCTTCCTGAATATGAAGATCGCCCGTCACGGCAGGCTGATCGTTCCAATCGACCACGATCACACGGTAACCCATCTCATGAAGACGGTCACAGACCCCTTTGAGCAACATATTACCGCCCAAAATCACAAAATCATGTCCGATGGGAGCCCTCATTTCTCTCTACATTTGAAAAGCGTTGACACATCTCACCACTTCCTCCGCTTCTTCCATACTCAAAGCAGGACCTATCGGAAGGCTGAGTTCCTCCCGGTGGAAAGTTTCCGTAATCTTCAAACCGGAGGCCGGAATCACCAGCTCATTTCCCGAAGCATAGCAGTCCTGAAGATGGGGAGGAATCGGATAATGTATCAGGGTGCGGATTCCATTTTCTGTCAGATATGCCTGAAACTCATCTCTATAAGAACAGAAAACCGGGAAAATGTGATAGACATTCTGACCTTCCGGCATCCGCTGCGGCAATCTCACCCAAGGATGATGTATATGACTGTAATAATACTCGGCCACCTGACAACGATGTGCGTTATCCTGATCAAGGAAAGGCAGTTTGGCATTCAAAACCGCCGCCTGAATCTCATCGAGTCGGGAATTGCGGCCTCTGTACGGGAAAACATATTTTTTGGAAGAACCGTAATTGGCCAACGTCCTGACCATACGGGCCAGAGCCTCATCGTCTGTCGTCACGGCTCCGGCATCTCCCAAAGCACCGAGATTCTTGCCGGGGTAAAAACTGTGTCCTGCGGCATCCCCCAGACTGCCGCTGCGTTTGCCTTCGTAAAGACAGCCGTGGGCTTGAGCATTGTCTTCTATCAGCCGCAAGGAATGACGGCGGCAGAAAGCGGCAATTTGTTGCGAATAGGCACAGCGACCATAGAGATGGACCAGCATCACGGCGCAGGTACGCTCCGTAAAGGCCTCTTCCAAACGGTTTCCGTCCAGTTCCAAAGTGTCCGGATCGGGCTCCACCAGCACAGCTTTCAAACCGCTTTCCGTAATGGCCAGAATAGATGCGATGTAGGTGTTGGCCGGCACGATAATCTCATCTCCGGGATGAAAGACACCCATTTCGAGATAGGCGCGGACAATGAGAATCAGAGCATCCAGACCATTGGCGCAGCCCACGGCATAACGGCAACCGATAAAAGCCGCATACTGTTCTTCGAAAGCCTTGTTTTCGGCACCCTGAAGATACCAGCCGCTTTCTGTCACACGATTCACCGCCCGATGGATCTCATCCGCGTGAAGGGCTGTCACTTGCTTTAAATCCAAAAATTCAATCATGCCGGAATTCTATAAGCCACCTTGGCTCAAAACGGTGTTTTATATTGGAGGAAACTGTCATAATCGCGGATATAGTCATCCGAATCGTATGGTTCCGAGGCGAGCACAAGACAAATCGACCCGGAGGAAAAGCCTTGCTCGGAAGCCCAGATGCCAGGAGGAATATGAAGTCCGTAAAACGGTCTGTTCAGAAGAACGGTGCGCTTGTTTTGTCCGTCATCCAGAAGAACTTCGTAGGCACCGCCGGCCGACACCAGAAACTGATGGCAATGGCGGTGGGCATGAGCTCCTCTTGATTCTCCTCCGGGAATATCGTAAGAATAGAACACCCGGCGGATATCGAAGGGCAGATTGTCCTTTCCTTCTATCGGAGTGATGTTACCGCTTCGGGAACCTATTCGGGGAAGTTGAATCAAAGAAGCATCAAACACCGTGCTGCGGCGATAAGAGGCATCCGCCTGGGGTACCGCGCTGAGCAGAGGCGACTCGGCCGTCGGGACTTTGAAAGCATCCGGTTTCCAGGCACCTTCCTGACGCATCCGGATGAACAGGTCATAATCGCGGATGTAATCGTCCGGAGAATATGGAATGGAAGCCAGAATCAAAGCCACCGAATTGGTGGAGAAATTCTTCATCTGCCTCCAATATCCTTTCGGGACATACAGTCCATAATAGGAACGGTTGAGAGAAAACACTTCCTGACCTTCGCCTTTGTCGAGCACGACATCGAAACTGCCCGATAAAGCTACGATAAACTCTTGATTGTCAAGGTATGCGTGACCGCCTCTGACTTCTCCGCCCGGCACATCGTATATCCAATAACAGCGGGCTATCCGGAAAGGAATCTGGTTCTGCTCCTCAATGATGGACAGATTTCCCCGACTGTCAAGAATCTTGGGCAGACCGATTATCCTTGCCTGATCATCAGTGCCTGAAATTTGAGAACTTGCGTTGGTTGACATATTCGCACAATGCTTGGACAGTTGCCTTGTTTCCAATGAAAAGACAAAGGTAGGAATTTGAAGTTTTTTCTCAAAAAGTATGAAAGAAAAAGACTTCTATTTGCGCAAAAGGCGATGATAATAACAAATGGCCATCCTTTTCAGGGTATATCCGGGTTGATGGCGGAAAATGGAAGAAAGGAAGGGGAATTTCCACACCATAGACAAACCGTAGGCATTGGAGACAGGCACCAGTATATCCGGCTGAAGCTGATTCTGCACCGCCAGATTACGTTTCAGCACAAATGCGTCGTTGGGTTCGGGGCTGTCAGGACAGCGGTATCTGAGCCCCGCCGCCTCAGCACGATGTTCCAGGATATCGGAAAGAGCACGCACAAAGCTCTCTTCGTCAGGCAGAAGACGCTTAAGGGCCCTGCCCTCCTCCTGGCGGAAATCCGGATCTAGCATCAGACGGTCAATGTATGCTTCCGCCTCTCCGGGAAAGACTCTCACGCAATGCACGTTTTTGCCGTCCGCACCCAGGATGCCCGCCAGCTCGGCATCAGAAGCAGTATCGGCAGCTTCCCGACAAGCCAGGACAGGCCGTTCATAATAAGCGGCATATTGGGAAATCAAGCCTCCCAGCATGGGATAGCTCGACAATAAAATATCGCAATGACGGACACACTCGTTGAAATCATTCCGATAGCCGAGAAAGACGAATCTGTCACCGTACGCCCGAGCCTCCACCATCGACTGCATTCTCACCGTGGGACGGGAACAGAACAGAATCACCGCTTCGGGATAATGCGACAGAATATAATCCACCACCTCGAAAAACACCTCGGAGCCGAAGAATTTATACTCCGCACCCGCCGCCAGAATTTTCAGTTTGTCCCCGGCCATCTGCGGAAAGCCCTGAAAGTTGTTCCTTCCACCCACAATGGGATAATACGGAAGAAGAAATACTTTTTCAGACCCGATCAGACGGCGCATCACTGCTGTCCGCAAACCGTAATCCCGGAATTCAAGGAAACGGTCCGTACAAGACACTCCCAGATAGAAATGATGGTCGCCAGGCACTATCCTGATCCGTTCCCAATCCTTCAGGGAACCGATCACCACATTACCCAAAGCTCCGCCGGCCGGAGAATGAATCAGCATCTGACGGCACGGAAATTTCTCCAGGACTCCCCGGATTTCCGCCGCCAAGGTCATGGAGGCCCGGTTACGGTGATTCGGGAAAAAAGTTCCCTGAATGCCCAAACGCTCCAATTCCTCCTTCAACCGTGGAGACGGTGAGGCCACGGCGGATTCAAACAGATAATGGACCTGATAGCCAAGCTGACGCAATGCTCTCAAATATTGGACAGCGAGACAATCGACGGTACCGATCTGGTCATAAAACACCATTTCCCGAGAAGAGATGGGGCCGGAATCCCCGCAGCCGGCAGGCAGTCTTCCGGCAAGATCGGACAGCACGCATTCCAAACCGTTATCCGTCATCACATCATTGAAACGGCGCGCCACCTCTGCGAAAGCATCCAGCAGTTCTATCGCGCGGTCATAGCGCCGCCTTGCCATCGCCCGGCCGATATCTTTCCGGATACGGCCGTATGTCTGCTGAACTTGTCCGTAGGTGAGCATCTTCGTTGAGAATTGCGGAACAAAAACAAAAAAATGCCGCCATCGCGACATTCTGTTGAAAAAATTCCTGAGAGAGAGCCGAAAGCCGGACTCGAACCGGCGACCTACGCATTACGAATGCGTCGCTCTACCAACTGAGCTATTTCGGCTGAAATGCGGCGCAAAAGTAGTGTTTTTTAGCAGAACCGCAATATTTTTCGTCAAAAATCTGACATCAGCTGCTTAAAAAAGTCTCCCAATTCCTTATCAACCTGCTTGAGCAAATCCTCGTCGAGACTTACCGCGTCATCATCCATAAAGAGGAGCTCCTCCAGACTGTCCATATCGTCATCGACCAGCAGGACAGAAAAAGGCATCTGGAGATTGAGCTGATCGAACGCACCCTCTTTCTTCAGTTTGGCGAAGAGACTTTTAAGCAAAGGCGCCGCCATCTCCAACTCGGCCTCGCCGTTGACCTCACCCAAAGAAGCCCAAGCCTCCACACTGTCCTTGACCAGACAGACATGTTCGTCGTTCCAAACCGAGAACTCGCCGTTTTCAGGATCGGGATAAACAAGCAGATCGGTCAGGGAATTGGAGGAAAACTCCTGACTCAAGCGCTCGAAAGCGCGACGGACGATACGCTCGAAAGCGCGGCTTAATGATTCAGAATGATTCATCGTGTACGATATTGCCCAAGTCCTTGAATAGACATCTCCACTCGGGGTTTGCAGGAGACAAAAGTACAGTATTTTTTTGAAATCCACTGACATTCTTTTATTTTTCAGAATAAAATCTTATTTTTGCAGGCTTTTTCTCCAAAAAGAAAGCAAGTTAACTTAATGTCTAACCCTTAATGTTCTGTTTTTATGAACGAAGAAATCAATGCTTCCGAAGCTAAAGCCGTCAATGCCGCTCCGGCAGCCAAGGAAGCCACGATGGTTCCCGATTCCAATTTCGATTGGGAAGCCTTCGAAAAAGGCAGCGTAGTCGGCGAAGCTGCTATCGAAGAACTCACCAAGACGTACGACAACACCCTCAACACCGTCAAGGAAAAAGAGGTTGTCATGGGTACAGTCATTGGTATGAACAAACGCGAAGTAGTCGTCAACATCGGATTCAAGTCGGACGGTATCATCCCCCTCAACGAATTCCGTTACAATCCCGACCTCAAGATCGGTGATCAGGTTGAAGTCTACATCGAATCTCAGGAAGACAAAAAAGGCCAGCTGCTGCTCTCTCACAAGAAAGCACGCACTTCCCGCAGCTGGGACAATGTCAACGCCGCTCTCGAAAACGGTGAGGTTGTCAAGGGTTATGTCAAGTGCCGCACGAAGGGTGGTATGATTGTCGATGTATTCGGAATCGAAGCCTTCCTG
>JAZRWU010000043.1:0-6814 GCA_045599885.1 Bacteroidales bacterium
GACTCAGGCTTTCCCTTCGATGGAAAGCCTGCGCTCGGCCAGTTTGGAGGAATTGGCGGCGGTGCCCGAAATCGGGGAGAGGATAGCCGGCAGTGTCTGCGCTTTCTTCGCCGACAGCCGTCATGCGGCCATGGTCGATGAACTTTGCGCCTTTGGTCTCCAAATGGAGCGGAGGTCGGACGGAAAGGCTTACGAGGGAGATGCGCTGGCCGGAAAAAGCATTGTCATCAGCGGGGTGTTCTCCCGCCATTCCCGCGATGAATACAAAGATATGATAGAAAAGCAGGGAGGAAAGAACGTTTCATCGATATCTTCCAAAACCAGTTTCGTGCTGGCCGGGGAGCAGATGGGTCCTTCGAAACGCGAAAAGGCGGAATCATTGGGCGTGCCCCTTGTCAGCGAGGAAGAGTTTCTGGCGATGCTCGGCGATGCCGGCCTTGTGGAGGAAACCGGGACGGCTCCGAAGCTTGTCCAGCCCGGTCTGTTTGACGATATGTAGGATTATTCATTATTACCGCTATGATAGATTTCATTTTGAAGTACAGGACCCGCGTTCAGCAGAATCGCAACGACCGTGTCAAGAAATTGATACCGTACGAGGATATCCATGATGTCGCCTTGCTATTTGACGCTTGTGATTACTACAAGATGCCTCCCATCATCTACGCCTTGGAACGGGAGGGCAAACGTGTCCGCGCCTGGAGCTACAGCTCCCGGGAAATAGCGGATTTCGAGTGTACGCTCCGTCTGTCCATGCTCAATATGAAAAGCCTGAATTTCTGGTTCATGCCCAAGAAGCATATCGTCAACGATTTCGTCAACTATCCGGCTCAACTCCTGTTGGATGTCTCTCAGGTGTATAATCCGGTGTTGGAATATCTTTCGGTCTGCTCCAAGGCTCCTTTCAAGGCCGGTTTCAAGGCGGCGGACCCCCGACGCTACGATTTGGTTTACGACATACGCAAAACGCAGGGTATCATAGAGGAAAACGTCAGCCATCTGCTTTTTTACTTGAAAAACCTTCGGGAAAAATAGATTATTAACTAAATTTGTGGCTTCAAAAGCCGATTTTTATGGATTCATCTATCAGAACAAAATTGACGGGAATGGGAGTCGCACTGATTACCCCGTTCCACAAAGACGATAGCATTGATTTCGACGCTCTTGGAAAGTTGATTGATTACCAGGTGAAAAACAAGGCCGATTATCTGGTGGTGCTGGGTACGACGGCGGAAACGCCCACCCTTACCGACTCAGAAAAACAGGCTATTGTGGAGTTTGTGAAACATCGTGTCAACGGCAGTCTTCCTTTGGTTTTGGGTGTCGGCGGCAATTGCACGGCCAATGTGGTCCGTCAGCTGCAGACGATGGACACGGAGGGGATCACGGCTGTCCTGTCGGTGACGCCTTATTACAATAAACCATCACAAGAAGGCATATATCAACACTATAAAGCCATTGCGGAGGCGACAAGACTGCCGGTCATCATGTATAATGTCCCCGGTCGCACGGGTGTCAATATGACGGTCGATACCACGCTGCGTCTGGCCCGCGAGTTCGACAACATCGTAGCTGTCAAGGAGGCATCCGGCAACATCACTCAGATGAACAACATCATCAAGAACAAGCCGGAGGATTTCATGGTCATCTGCGGTGACGACGGTATCGCTTTCCCGCTGCTCACTTTGGGGGCTGTCGGCGTGATTTCGGTCATCGGCAACGCTTTCCCCAAGGAGTTCAGCCGTATGGTCCGTCTGGCGCTCAACGGCGATTACGAGAGTGCCTTGCAGATCCATCACCGCTTCACCGATATGTTTGACCTGCTTTTTGTTGACGGCAACCCGGCCGGGGTCAAATGTATCCTGAGTGCGATGGGCTACATAGAGAACAAGTTGCGTCTGCCATTGGTGCCGACGCGCATCACCACCTATGAGAAAATCCGCGAGGTTCTGATGCAATTGAGTATTAAATGTTAGTGACGAAAATACGACGATATGAATATTTCTTATTCCTGGTTGAAGGATTTTATTGATTTTGATCTCAGTCCGGTTCAGACTGCCGATGTGCTCACTTCCATCGGTCTGGAGAACGGTCCTGTGGAAATGGTTGAATCCATCAAAGGCGGACTGGAAGGTCTGGTGGTCGGTGAGGTGCTGACCTGTGAGGTCCATCCCGATTCGGATCATCTGCATCTTACTACAGTCAATGTGGGTGGAGAAGAGCCGCTCAGGATTGTCTGCGGCGCTCCCAATGTGGCTGCCGGACAGAAGGTGATAGTCGCCACTTTGGGTACTAAACTCTACGAGGGTGACAATTGTTTCACCATCAAAAAATCGAAAATCCGTGGACAGGAATCGTTTGGAATGCTTTGCGCCGAAGATGAAATCGGTATTGGAACCGATCACGCCGGCATCATCGTCCTTCCCGCCGATACGCCTGTCGGAATGCCGGCGGCTCAATATTATCATCTTGAGAATCAGCCTGTACTGGAAGTGGATATCACTCCCAACCGTGCCGATGCCACCTCGCATTTCGGTGTGGCCCGCGACCTTTACGCCTGGATGAGAAGTCAGGGTAAGGAAGTGCAGCTCCGCCGTCCTTCAGTGGAGGCTTTCGCCGTTGACAATCACGACCTTCCGATTGAAGTCCGTGTGGAGAACAGCGAGGCTTGCCCCCGTTATGCCGGTGTCAGCCTGACCAACGTCCACGTCAAGGAATCTCCGAAATGGTTGCAGGACCGCCTGCGTCTGATCGGTCTGCATCCCATCAACAACGTCGTGGATATCACCAACTACCTGCTTCACGAGTTCGGGCAGCCATTGCACGCTTTCGACGCGACCGGAATCAAGGGACAGCAGATTGTCGTCCGTACGGCCGGCGGCAGCCGTTTCACCACGCTCGACGGAGTGGAACGCACTCTTGATGAGCGCGACCTGATGATTTGCAATGCCGAAGAACCGATGTGTATCGCCGGTGTCTTTGGAGGACTGGATTCGGGCGTTACTGAGAGTACGACTTCCGTTTTTCTCGAAAGCGCATATTTCAATCCGGTTTGGGTGCGTAAGACAGCCCGTCGCCACGGACTCAACACCGATGCCTCTTTCCGTTTCGAGCGGGGTGTCAATCCTGCCGATACGCTCTATGTGCTGAAGCGGGCGGCGCTGCTGGTCAAGGAACTGGCCGATGCCGAGATATCGTCCGACATCGTGGATGTGTATCCTCAGGCGATAGCCGATTTCCCCGTCACGTTGAGTTATGCCAAATGCGACAGTCTGATAGGAAAGAAATTGGACCGCGATCTGATCAAACGTATTCTGGAATCTTTGGAAATCAAGGTTCTGTCTGAAAAGGACGGGGTGCTTGAACTGAGCGTTCCGGCCTACCGCGTGGATGTGCAGCGTGACTGCGACGTGATTGAGGATATCCTCCGCATTTACGGATACAACAACGTGGAATATACCCAGTCCATCAAGAGCACGCTTTCGTACAGCAACCAGCCCGATTCCGACCGCTTGGAGAATCTGATTGCCGAGCAGCTGACGGCCTGCGGCTTCAACGAAATCCTCAACAATTCCCTGAGCGCCGCCTCCTATTACGAGAATCTTCAGACGTATCCTTTGGAGAATGCGGTCAAGGTGATGAACGCTTTGAGCAACGACCTGAGCGTGATGCGCCAGACCTTGCTGTTCGGCGGTCTGGAGAACATCGCCCGCAACCGCAACCGCCGCCGGACAGATCTGAAGTTCTACGAATACGGCTCCTGCTATCATTTCAATGCGGAGAATCGCCGCGAGGACGATACTTTGTCGCCCTACAGCGAGGAATTCCATTTCGCTCTCTGGCTCTGCGGCAACCGTCAGGCCCAACGTTGGAATGCGGCTTTGGAGCAACAGAGCATTTACGACCTGAAAGCTTACCTGCAGAATATTTTCCTGCGTCTCGGCTTTGAGGACTGGCAAATGGAAGAATCCGACTCCGATGACCTTTTCCTGCACCGTCTGACCTACAAGAACCGCGCCGGCAAGGAAATCGCATTCATAGCGTCCGTGCATCCTCAGGTGCTGAAGAAATTCGACATCGACACCGAGGTCTTTTTCGCCGATATCCAATGGCCGGCTTTGATGAAGGCCATCCGCCATAATAAAGTCTCGTATGCCGAGCTGCCCAAGTTCCCGGAAGTCCGCCGTGACCTGGCTCTCCTGATAGACCGTGACTGCCATTTTGGAACCGTCGTCGATATCGCCCGTCAGAGCGAGAGAAAATTGCTCAAGGCCGTCGAGCTCTTCGATGTCTATGAAGGCAAGAATCTGCCGGCCGGCAAGAAATCGTATGCGGTGAGCTTTGTCCTTCAGGATGAGGCTCAGACCCTGACAGATGCCCGTATCGAGGCGGTGATGAACAGAATCATCCAAAACCTTCAGCAGAAAGCAGGCGCCACGCTCCGTTGACAACAAGTATCATTATCATAATAAATATCCAATTATGGGAAGAGCATTTGAATACAGAAAAGCAAGAAAGCTGAAACGCTGGGGCAATATGTCCCGCACGTTTACGAAAATCGGTAAGGAAATCTCCAGTTGTGTCAAGGAAGGTGGTCCCGATCCGAATTCCAACGCCCGTCTCCGTGTCCTGATTCAGAATGCCAAGGCTGCCAATATGCCTAAGGACAATGTGGAACGTGCCATCAAGAAAGCTGTATCGAAAGACTTTACCGGTTATAAGGAAATGGTCTATGAAGGATACGGTCCTCACGGAATCGCCGTTTTGGTGGAGACCCAGACCGATAATCCAACCCGCACGGTGGCCAACGTCCGCAGCGCTTTCACCCGTTTCGGCGGCACGCTGGGTACGTCCGGCAGCCTTTCGTTCATTTTCGACCGCAAAGCCGTTTTCAAAATCAAGCCGAAAGAAGGTATGGATATGGACGAGCTTCAATTGGAACTCATCGACCTGGGAGCCGACGATTTCGATCAGGACGAGGAAGAAGTCATCATCTTCGGTGCGCCCGATTCATTCGCCCGTATTCAGAAATATCTCGAAGAAGCCGGTTACGAGCTGATTTCGGCCGAGTTTGAGCGTTTTGCCAACGACTACAAGGATATTACGCCCGAACAGCGTGAGACCATCAACAAACTGGTGGAACGTCTGGAAGACGACGATGACGTCTCGACGGTCTATACCAATATGAAAGAAGACGAAGAAGAGGAAGGAGAGGAGTAATCCCGATTTCCACCTGCATACGACAGCCCCCTTGTGCGGATAATACCGACAAGGGGGCTGTGGTGTTATGGACCATTTCTGAATAATCGGTCAGTCTTGCGTCTGCGCCGAATAGCGGGCATAGATGACTTTGACCATTTCCGCTTTCCTGGCCTGAAGGAATGCCTCGGTTTTTTCGGGAGTGAAGCCGGCCACGTTTTCCAGCAGCGGAAGGTTGAGAAAAGGTGCGATGGACAGTGACAGGACGGTGTTGTAGATGTCGTTCATCGTACAGGCTCTGGTGGCGCCTTCGGCTATCGAACGCTCCAGCCTTTGCGAATGCAGTGCGATGCTGTTTTGGCAGACCGTATCGAAGGACTCTTTGTACCGCATCAGAAAATCGGGATGAGTCCTCGAAATGTCGCTGAGCAGGTAGGGCAGCCTCCGGTTGGCGTTCATCGTGTCGAAAATGGCTTCGGCCGCCTCTGCCGCCACGCATACCACGTCTCCGTCGGCACGCATCAGCCCTTTCAGACTGCCGAGCAGTTCATTCACATAATTGTCAAGAATCTGAATGAAAAGCCTCTCTTTCGTCCGGAAGTAATAGTTGACCATAGCGTGCGTCACGCCGGCCCGTTTGGCGATAGCCGCCGTGGAACAGGCATCGTAGCCGCTGGTGAAGAACTCATCTTCGGCGATTTTGAGTATTTCCTCTTCTTTCGTCATCATTGGCAAAGGTAACGGAAAATTTCATCAGTCAGTTCTTCCGCACCGCTTTCCTGTGGAAAATTTTATAGACCACCGGCACGACAATCAGCGTCAGCAACGTGGACAGAGTCATGCCTCCGATGATGACCCAGCCGATGCCGTTGCGGAGTTCGGCGCTCGAACCCGATGCGACGGCCACCGGTATCATACCGATAATGGTGGATAAGGCCGTCATCAGAATAGGACGGGTACGCAAACGGACGGCTTCGATGAGCGCGTCGTCCACATTCTGGCCTGCCGACAGCCTCTCGTTGGCGAAATCCACCAGCAGAATGGCGTTTTTGGCGACCAATCCCACCAGCATCACCAATCCGAGCATCGCATAGATGTTGAGCGAGGTGGCCGATAAAGCCAGAGCCAGAATGGCGCCGAGTATCGAGAAGGGGATGGAGAACATCACAACCAAAGGATCGGACCAATTGTTGTAGAGCAGCACGAGGGCGAGGTACATCAGAATGATGGAAAGCATCAGAGCCACGGCAAACACGCTCATCGAATCCATCATCGATTTCATGTCGCCGGCCGTTTCGAGCGATACCCCCATGGATTCCGCCTTGTCGCGGACCCTGTCGAGGAATTGGCCCGAAGCCTCACCGGCCGAGATGCCGACCACGTTGGCGCTGACAGTCTCCGACGGGTTACGGTTGAAACGCTCCAGACGGTTGGGACCTGTGCCGATGCGTACTTCGGCGAACTGATCGAGTGTGATGCGGCTGCCCTGTTGGTTGATGAAGCAGAGGTTGGCCACGTCATCGATGCTGCTGCGGTAGAAGTGGTCGGCGCGCAAATGGATGTTGTATTCGTAGTCGTCACGCACGAATTTCATAGTGGTGTTGCCTTGGAAGGC
>JAZRWU010000044.1:0-2631 GCA_045599885.1 Bacteroidales bacterium
ATTCTGGACAATGTCGAAGGGGCGCGTGCCTTGGCGGAGGCCGGCAAATTGCGTCTGGGAACGATGGACAGTTGGCTGATCTGGTGTCTGAGCGGCGGCAAACGTCACGTCTGTGACCGCACCAACGCTTCCCGCACGATGCTCTACAACATCCATACTTTGGAATGGGATGCCGATATGCTCCGCTGGCTGACGATTCCCTCATCGATGCTTCCCGAAGTGCTTCCCTGCGACAGCGTATTTGCCGAAACCGATTTCAACGGGCTCTTGCCGCAAGCCGTTCCGATTGCCGGTGTGCTGGGCGACAGCCACGGTGCCTTGGTGGGGCAGATGTGTTTCTCGGAAGGTCTGGGCAAAGCCACGTACGGCACCGGCTCCTCGGTGATGGTCAACATCGGCGAAAAGGCCGCCGCCGCTCCTGCCGGTCTGGTCACTTCGGTGGGATTTGCCGCCATGGGCAAGACTTTCTATGCTTTCGAGGGCAATATCCATTGCACCGGCGCCACCATCAAATGGATGGTGGATGATTTGGAACTTCTGGACAATTCGGCCGAAAGTGAGGCGCTGGCCACTTCGGTCGAGGACAATGGCGGTGTCTATTTCGTTCCTGCTTTCGCGGGCCTTGGGGCTCCCTGGTGGAAAAGTGAGGCGCGCGCGATGATATGCGGCATGAGCCGTGGTACGAAAAAGGCCCATGTGGTCCGTGCGGCGCTCGAAGCCATCGCTTATCAGGTCAAGGATTTGACCGATTTGATGACGGGCAAGGCAGGCATTCAGTTGCGGGAACTCCGTGCCGATGGCGGTCCGGCCAAGAATCATTTTCTGATGCAGCTTCAGGCCGATATGCTGCAAGCCGATGTGGTGGTCAGTCCGATTGAGGAGGCTTCCGCCTTGGGTGCCGTGCTGATGAACTCCTTGGCTCTCCAGCGCCGCCACGGTTTCGATGACTTGCTGGCCTTGCGCAAATGCGGACAGACGACGTATCCTCAAATGGCCTCCTCCGAGGTGGAACGTCTCCATGCCGAATGGAAGACCGCCGTCGGCCGAGCTATGATGTGAGTTCCATTTCATACAGTACCACCGCACCGTTTTCTTCAAAGGCGGTCAGCAGGTGGTGGTCGTCGGGAAGCCAGATGTTGAGAAAGACAGCGTCTGCGTCGTTGCCATGGACGAAACGGAAACTTTTCGTCGTTTTCTTGCGCTTGTCGTACAGACAACCGATTTTTCCGCCATCGTACAGATAGGTGAAAACCACATAAGCGTCGGTTTCTTTCACATCGGCTATCATTCCGGCCAAATCCTTATGGGAATTCAGATATGAAATCTTGTCGTAGTTGTCGGAAAATGACTTGGAGGCCGGAATACTGTTCGGACCGAATTGGATGGCATACCGTTGACTGACAGTTCCCTCGTTGTTAATGGAAAAGATGTCGTAATCAAGGAAGCGCCAATACAAGACCAGTTCTCCATAACGGCTGAAGGGGTAACCAAGACTCAGACCGTCATTCAATTTCAAATCTCCCAGATACTTCACGAAAGCATATCGGTCATCATACAAAGCCAATTCGAAACCCTCTTCGCCGCGGTACATGGTCATTCCCACATTCGTCCGTTTGGTCAACGGACAGATTTTCTGAAAAGGATTGTCAGAAGCCGAAGTTGTCAAAGGAATACTCGCCAGCAAACGGCCGTCTGTAGCGAACGACATCAGTTTTTTCCCATTCATATCATACATGGAAACACCGTCTTCGGTCTGCCAGGCACTCCAAATTCCGATATACTCTTTTCCGCTCCTGCCTTGAGCGCCTATGGCTCCCAAAAACGTTCCGTCTGAAGAGAAACGCAGCAGACGGTCATTGGTGTAAACGATATAGAGCGAGTCATAGACAAACAGGGCTTTCAAATCATCAATCAGACTTTGGTCTGTCGCTTCAAGCACAATACGTTTTTGCGACACTTCATCAACAGCGACTTCCCTGGCTGCCTTCACATCCACTTGGATACATTTCACATCTCCATCTTGACGGATACAACCGACAAAACTCATCAACATCAAGGCTGATAATAACCGTGTCTTTCTCATTTTCTTTCTTTTTTGCACGTACAACGGATGCCGCAGCAAGCGTAATATCCAGAGTTGCATGTTACCGAACAATTGGCACTGACTCCAAAATTTAATATCGTTATTCCTCCTTCTATTGAGCATTGAGATGCTCCAACACCTCCATTATAACAAAATGGATTCTCGTCCGCTGATATTGCTTCAACATTCAACAATGTCATTGATGAAGGCTTGTTGCCAACATACTGAGCGAACACCATAACAAAACAAACTGAAATAATGATAATCACAGTTGCAATAAATACCTTTTTCATTGTTAATTCATTGTTATATTTGATAATGATATTATATTTTCAAGTGGGCCTTGTAACATGTTATTTAGAAGCTGTTTAAATTTCTTTCAATGAAAATACTATTCCATAATAATTAACTCATTTCGATGCCATTTGCCTGTCTTTCCGGCATCTTTTCCTTGGTCCGCTCCTTGAATAGCCCGCTATTCTTCGTTGCGAACCAAGAAAAATCCGCTCGAAAATCCTATTCAAATGGCTATCGAACAAATTTAAACA
>JAZRWU010000045.1:0-2512 GCA_045599885.1 Bacteroidales bacterium
ACATCAGAACGCGTAAGAGGGGAAGAATATGGCAGACTTGAAGGTCGATACCCAAAAGGTCAAAGATGTTGCAGCGGCCGTTGACAAGCTGAACAAAGAACTGGACGAAGCCTTCGATGATGTTGTCAAGGCGATCCATACAATGGAATCTGCCTGGAGCAGTCCGTCCTCGCCGCAGGCGGTTGACCGGTTTACCCCCATCAACGACACGCGAGACGACCGCAAGACGGAGATCGGCAATTTCACCGCTCAGCTGAAGATCAATGTTGGCCGGGGATACGAAGAAACCGAGACGGGAAACCGGAAACTGGCCGACCGGCTGAAGTAGGAGGCGCGTATGGCAGTCATTAAAGTGGATTATACAAAGCTGGACGAGGCGGCGGATGCCATCGAGGCCTATGCCGATAAAATGGAAAGCAAAAAAAACAGCATGGATTTTCAAATCGGGACGCTCAGCCTGGTCTGGGACGGCAAGGATGCCGACGCGTTTAAGCAGGCATGGAAGTCTCTGAACGAGAAGGATTCCGTGCATTCCGGTATGCGCTCTGCGCTGCGCGAGTATGCCAAATACCTGCGGTACTGTTCCCAGCAGTATAAAAGCGCGCAGGCCGATGCCATCAATCGGGCAAATCGATTGCCGAAATAGGGGAGGAGAGCTTCTCCCTTTTTCTATAATGAATAAAAAGGACATGAATAGCATGAGTAAAAAAGCGTTGGCCATCCTTTTGGCGGCCCTGTTCCTGCTTCTGACGGCAGGCTGCTCCAAATACCCGAAGAGTGGTGTTTATCTCATTCAGGATAAATATGATACGCCGCTTCAGACCCCGGAAAACGGACTGGATGCAGCCTCCGTGTACGCGAGCCTTACCTATGACGAAACCTTCTTCTACGGTGATTACAATGCCACGGAGAGTGACACCGGGAACCTGAAGAAGAAATCCGATTTTACGGTGAAGAATCTCACGGAAAACGAGGATGATCTGTTCCGCCTGCGGGGCGATTTTGCTGAGCTCCCCGTGAAGATAAAAGCCGGTCCGTATTGCTATATGACCACCGACTATATGCAGCAGCGTTGGTCGGAGCACACCATGCTGTTGACTTTTCCTTCGGAAAAGCTCTTTAACGTCTATCTTGTCTGTGATTATGCCGTGGAAGGCAATGTTCTTCGCTGCACGAATCTCTGCGATTGGAGCAGCGGTGAGCGTATGGCAGACGATATGGAGTTCACCTTTCGCTTCCAAGGCCCGGCATTGGAACTGACCGGCAATGGGAAGACCATTACGCTCTGGGGTACCTATATGGACGATGATCACCCGCAGTATTCTCTGAGCGGTCATGTTGCCCCGGATTCTGAGATGCTGGACGGAGATATCGCGAGCCTGGATTTCCATTATTACAGCAAAGACAGCGGCTATCTGTTTTGCACCGATGCCGCAGGTGATAATATTGACCAGAAGGCATCGGCCTCACTGGACAGGGAAGGTCTGTTTACCATTTCCATCCCGCATGATGACGGAAGCGTGCACACCTATCAATACGTGATTTTCTGCCAGGGACGCAGCGGCCTGACCCTGACCGACGGCAAGCAGACGCTGCGGTACACCGTCAACCCGTATTATGACAGCGTGTTCAGCCTGGCGGAGTTTGTGGAAATGTCGTCGGAAGAAAAGGAAGCCGAATCCACTTCTGCTCAGGAGAAGGTGGAAAAGCTGACGGAAGAGAAGCTGGCGCTGGCAGTGGAAAAGAAGGACGACCTGATGGGCGACCTCACCAAGGCCTTTGCCGACGGCGGTCTGTCGGTGCGCATCAATGAAAAGACCGGCGAGATGGCCATGGATGCCTCCGTTCTGTTCGGTGGGGATTCCGCAGAGCTGACGGCAGAAGGCAAGACCTTCCTGGATACTTTCCTTTCCACCTACATTTCCATTATCAAGCAGGAGAAATACACCGGCTTCATCAAGAAAACGGTTATTGAAGGCCATACAGCGCCGTTGGCAGACAGCACCTTCGAGAGTGGTCTGCCCCTGTCGGAAGAGCGGGCAGAGGCTGTCAGAGCCTATTGCGAATCTACGGATACAGCCGGCGTGCTGCAGGGCAGACTGGATGCGGTGGGCTGTTCCAACAGCAAGCCCGTAAAGGACGCCGACGGCAATATTGACCTGGCGGCTTGCCGCCGCGTATCGTTCCGTTTCCTCATCGACCTGGAAGCGGCGGCAAAATAAGCGGGTAAGGATCAGGAGAAAGACGATGAACCAGAAAAGTATGTTTGGCGCCGCGCAGTGGATCTGCGCCGGCCCGTATCCCAAGGGAACCCTGGCGGAAACGGATGTTTCTCCCCATTTCCCCATTTACCGCAAAGCCTTTACCCTGGCGTCTGTGCCGGAAACGGCAGAGCTCCGGGTGCTGGGTCTGGGTTTCTTCCATGTGTATATCAACGGGACGGAAGTGAACCCCGATACATTCCTGCCCCTGTCCACCGATTATGAGGCGCGGGAGAATTATCCGCCGGAGG
>JAZRWU010000046.1:0-3182 GCA_045599885.1 Bacteroidales bacterium
AATTTCCCTGTCGATATTCCCGCCTATATCCGTCTGAGGGTGGAGACAGAAGACTTCCTGCCCACCGAAGCCCAAGCCGAAGCCATCGCGGCGACCGAAGGAAAACAATGCCGTTTCTGCTGCATCCATCTCCAGCGGAAAACGCAGGCTCAAAACAGATCCGCTTATCTGAGCGTTCAGGAATTCCGCGCCGAAGACCCCATTGAACTTGCCCAAAGATATGCCGAAGACACCGGAACCGTATTTGATGACGATATGAGAGAGATGTTTCAGGAAATCCGCCGACAAATCGAAAACTCTTGAAAAATGAAACTTCAACAACTCACCATACACAATCTGGCATCCATCGGACACGCCTTCATCGACTTCGAATCGGAGCCGTTATCGTCAAGCGGTGTTTTCCTCATCACCGGGAAAACCGGTGCCGGAAAATCGACTTTGCTCGATGCTGTCTGCCTGGCCCTGTTCGCCGATACCCCCCGCATGAAACACACCCGAATGCAAGGATCGACCAAGGACGGCAACAATGAACTTAAGATAGATGACCCCCGTCAACTGATGCGCCGGAATACCGGAGAAGCGTATGTCACCCTGCGTTTCGAAGGGAGCAACGGCCTTCCTTACGAAGCCTGTTGGTCGGTAGCCCGGGCGAGGAAGCAGAGTTCCGGTAATCTTCAAGCCAAAAAATGGCAATTGACCCATCTCCAAACCCGGCATATTCTAACCAAAGATGTGGAAATCAAGGCCGAAATCAAAGCAGCCATTGGCCTTGACTTCGAGCAATTCTGCCGGACAACCATGCTGGCTCAGGGCGAATTCACCCGCTTTCTCAACAGCGATGATAATGACAGGGCTGAGATACTTGAGAAAATCACCGGTGCCGATATGTACTCCAAAATCGGGAAAAAAATCTATGAGGTGACCGGTGAGAAAGAACGTCTATGGAAAGAATCCGAGTCGAAAGCAGAAGACACTCAAGTACTTGCGGATGAGGAAGTGGAACTTCGCCAAAAGCGGCTGAAGGAAATGGAAACTCAGATTCAGGAAGATCAGACAAAGCGGGAAAAAATCCGCGCTCAACTCCGATGGCTGGAGGAAGAGCGCTCTCTTAAGGAAAAAATCAGACAAGCCACAGACAGACAGCAGGAAACCAAGAATAAGACCGAAAGCCAGACATTCAAAGATTATCAGGAACTTATTGCCCAATGGAATGAAACTGTCGAAGCGCGGCATTGGCTGCGTGACAGCGAGACGGCTGCAGACGAACGGAGGAAGTTCCAGGAAAAGGCCGATCGGCTGACATTGGACATCAGGCAATGCGAAGAAGACAAGAGCGAACTGCCGTTGGAGGAAATGAGAAAGAATATTGAGCTCATTATGACACAACAGGCTCAACTTGGCAAAGCTGCCGCAGCCTGCCAATCGGCTCAAAGCTTTCATAAACATCTGAACGAGGCGGACAAGAAACAAAAAGAATTGAAAGAATCCATTCTGGAAATCCGAAATCAGCTTCCCCGACTTGAGCAGGACAGCCACGATGCCGAAATCATTGAAGCCGCCAAGCGTTCCCTCTATGAAAAATGCCGCGAGCAGGCCCACGAATGGGCTAAACAGATGCGTGCCAAGCTTCATCAGGGAGATGTCTGCCCCCTCTGCCTCCAAACTCTGAGTTCCGAGATTCCTCACAACGAGGAGGAAGTTTCCCACTGGTTTACCGAAGCCGATGAAGACAGGAAAAAAGCCGAAGCCAAATCTAAAGAGGCCAAGGAGAGACTGATGAAGGCTCAAGCGCGGCTGGAAGCTCAAAACCGGCAATTCAACGACGGCATACTCTCTTTACAACGCTTGGCGACGGAAACGGAAGCCGCCGACAATGAGGCTGCGGAAACTTGCCTTTCCTGCGATGAGAAATACCCATCGGAAGGTCTTTCCGACCGATTGAAGGATAGGCAGACGCACCTTGACGATGATATTGCCAGACTCAAAAAAAGCATTCTGAAGGAAGAACAAAGACAGGCGAAGCTCAACGGAATCCAAGCCGATCTGAAATCGGCGGAAGATCAGATGGCAACCGCCAAGACCAAAGAAGAATCCGCTTCGGAACAATGGCAACGTTTCTGTCAGGAAAAACACTACACGGCCGAACAGCTGAAAGAATTGGACAGACACCGCCAAGACGAAATAAGCAAAGTCTCCGACCGGATGGATTCACTGAACAAGAATCTGTTGAGTCTGGAAGCGCAACTCAAGACTCTGCAAGAGCAATGGGACGAACACCAGAACATCAAGCCGGATTATGAGGGAAGCGACACAGAAGAATCCCTGAAATCCAAACAGACTGAGATGGACAAATTGATTACGGAGTCACAACAGGGCATCGGAGCCTTGCAGCAGGAGCTGAAAACGGATTCGCAACAGAAAGCCCGGCTCAATCTGCTCCTCAAAGAATGTGAGGAAAAGAAAACCGATTACCGGAAATGGTCCAAACTGAATCAATTCCTCGGAAATGCCAACGGTGACAAATTCCGAAAAATCGCACAGAGTTATATCCTCAGCCATCTGATCCATTCGGCCAACGGCTATTTGAGAATGCTCAGTGAGCGATATACGCTTTGGGTCGAACCGGGCACCTTCGTCATTTCCATCGAAGATGCCTACCAAGGTTATGTGCGACGGGCGGCCAGCACGATATCGGGCGGCGAGAGTTTTCTGGTTTCCCTGTCGCTGGCACTCGCTTTAAGCGATATCGGACAACCATGGGCCGTAGATACCCTCTTCATTGATGAAGGTTTCGGAACCTTGAGCGGAGAGCCTTTGCAGAACGCCGTCAACACTTTGCGCTCCCTGCATTCCAAAGCCGGACGCCATGTCGGTATCATCAGCCATATTGAGGAACTTCAGGAACGCATCCCCGTCCAGATCAGAGTGGAGCAGGAAAGCAACTGTTCCCACAGCACCGTAAGCGTCCGGCAAACCTGACGCATCTTTTCACTCTTCAGGGAAAAGCCTTATCTTTGCAGCCATCAAGCGGAGTTCTGGGCTTGTCATCCTTCGCTTAGAAGCTGTTTAAATTTATTTCGAGATTTTTTGAAAGCAATTTTTGAGAACGGTTTTGTCTATCGTTTTGCGTAGAATAGCGGGCTATTTGAGCGAAAGGATAGGCAAAACAGGCCAAAAAGAGC
>JAZRWU010000047.1:0-8524 GCA_045599885.1 Bacteroidales bacterium
AGTTCGTCGGCATTGGTCAGCATAACGCAAGCATTGTCGTCGAAGCGGATGTACGAGCCATCGGCACGCTTGATTTCCTTCTTGGTACGGACTACGACAGCTTTCGAAACCACACCTTTCTTCATATCACTGGAAGGGATGACTTTCTTTACCGCGACAACGATAATGTCCCCCACCGTGGCATAGCGCTTACCGGTACCGCCCAAAACGCGGATACACAATACTTCCTTGGCGCCACTGTTGTCGGCTACATTGAGCCTGGTTTCTGCTTGTATCATAATTATTTAGCTCTTTCGATAATTTCAACTAATCTCCATCTTTTGGTCTTGCTGAGCGGACGCGTCTCCATAATGCGTACGGTATCGCCCACATTGCATTCGTTGTTTTCGTCGTGTGCGTAGAACTTTTTAGTCTTGCTGACGAATTTTCTGTAGATAGGGTGTTTCTCTTTGAAACGTGCGGCCACAACGATGGATTTGTCGCCCTTGTTGCTTACGACAACACCGGATCTTTCTTTTCTCAAATTTCTTTCCATCAGACGTATTAATTAGCTTGTTCTTGATTATTTCTTTCGTTGACAACAGTCATCAGACGAGCGATAAGCCGACGGGTATCCTTAATCTGCATCGGATTGTCCAGAGGGGAAATGCAATGCTGCAGCTCAAGGGAAGTCAATTTAGCTTGTTCAGTCTCAATGCGATCCAAGATCTCCTTGGTCGACAATTCTCTAACTTCTTTGATCTTCATAAGGCTTATACATTTTGCGATTCATCGTAATCTCGTCTTACAACGAACTTAGTTTTGACGGGAAGTTTCTGAGCGGCCAGACGCAATGCCTCTTTGGCGACTTCGAACGAAACACCTTCCACTTCGATGAGAATTCTGCCGGGGGTAACCGGAGCCACGTAGCCTTCGACATTACCTTTACCTTTACCCATACGGACTTCTGCCGGCTTCTTGGTGTAGGGTTTATCCGGGAAAATACGGATCCAGATCTGACCCTGACGTTGCATATAACGGGTTACAGCGATACGGGCAGCTTCAATCTGCGGAGCGGTAATCCACTTATTCTCCAACGTTTTGATGCCAAAAGAACCAAAAGCCAACTGGCTGCCACGCTGGGCATTGCCTTTCATGCGGCCTTTCTGCGGTCTTCTGTACTTTGTTCTTTTCGGTTGTAACATTGTATGTTAAGCTTAACGGTTATTATTTGTGGTTTTCTTTTTGCCGCGGAAACCTCCACGACGATTGTCGCGACGTTCACCCATAGCGGCGGGTTTGGCACGACCGTTGTCCTTGGCAGCTGCGAACTGGGGAGCCAGATCGACTTTGCCATAGATTTCACCGCGGCAGATCCAAACCTTGATGCCAATCAGACCGACCTTGGTCAGAGCTTCTGCCAAAGCGTAGTCGATGTCGGCACGGAAAGTGTGCAGCGGAGTACGGCCTTCCTTGAACATCTCGCAACGGGCCATTTCAGCACCGTTCAAACGACCGGCAACCTGGACCTTGATACCCTCGGCTCCCATACGCATCGTTGAGGAAACGGCGTTTTTGACAGCGCGGCGGTAAGCTATCTTGCCTTCGATCTGGCGAGCGATATTGTTGGCAACGATAACGGCATCCAATTCGGGACGCTTGATTTCATAAATATTGATTTGGACATCCTTATCGGTGATTTTCTTCAATTCTTCCTTCAGTTTGTCCACTTCCTGACCGCCTTTGCCGATGATGACACCAGGACGGGCCGTGCAGACCGTGATGGTGACCAGTTTCAAAGTACGCTCAATAACGATACGAGAAACACTTGCCTTAGCCAAACGGGCATTCAGATACTTACGTATCTTGCTGTCTTCCAACAAGGTATCTCCATAGTTTTCACCACCATACCAGTTGGAGTCCCAACCTTTGATGATACCTAAACGGTTACTTACCGGATTAACTTTCTGTCCCATTTGGTTATGAATTTTGTTGATCGTTTATAGTTTCGTTTGCATTTTCCTTCTTGATCGTATCAACGAACAAGGTTACATGGTTGGAACGTTTGCGGATTCTGTATCCTCTGCCCTGAGGAGCCGGACGCAGTCTCTTCAGCATCATAGCGGAATCGACTTTGATCTCACTTACAAAAAGTTCGCCGGCTTCGGCTTTACGTTCGTTTTTCTGTTCCCAGTTGGCGATGGCGGACCGGAGCAGTTTCTCCATGCGGGCGGCAGCTTCCTTATTCGAGAATTTGAGCATACCGAGCGCGAGGAAAACTTCCTTACCGCGAATCATATCGGCAACAAGACGCATTTTGCGAGGCGAGGTGGGAACACCGTTCAATTTGGCAAAAGAGACCGACTTCAAGGCTACTTTCCTTGCGTCTGCTGCTATTCTTTTTCTTGCACCCATTGTTATTTGTTTTTTTTATTATCTGTTTCCACTATGGCCTCTGAACGTACGCGTAGGAGCGAACTCGCCCAGCTTGTGTCCGACCATATTTTCGGTGACATACACCGGAATGAATTTATTACCGTTGTGAACCGCGATGGTATGACCAACGAAATCAGGAGAGATCATAGAGGCTCTCGACCAGGTCTTGACAACAGCCTTCTTGCCGGATTCATTCATGGCAAGGATTCTCTTCTCGAGACGAGTACTGATAAACGGTCCTTTTTTTAATGAACGACTCATAATATTACTGCTTTATCCGATTATTTTTTTCTTCTTTCAATGATGTACTTGTTGGAGAGTTTCTTCGGAGCTCTTGTCTTCAAGCCCTTAGCCAACAAGCCTTTACGAGATCTCGGATGTCCACCGGAGGCGCGGCCTTCACCACCACCCATCGGGTGATCCACAGGGTTCATGACGACACCCCGGTTTCTCGGACGACGTCCCAACCATCTCGAACGGCCAGCCTTACCTGAGCTTTCCAGACCGTGGTCTGAATTGCCCACACTGCCGACAGTCGCCTGACAGGCAGCTAAGATCTTACGGGTTTCACCCGAAGGCATACGGACAATCGCATAGTCATCCTCTTTCGAGACGAGCTGAGCGAACGTACCGGCCGAACGGACCAACTTGGCACCTTGTCCGGGGTTCAGTTCAATATTATGAATAACGGTACCTACAGGGATATTCTTCAGAGGAAGAGCATTGCCGACTTCAGGAGCGGCCTGCTCGCCCGACATCAGAGTCTGACCGACCTGGATGCCGTCAGGGGCGATGATGTATGCTTTTTCTCCGTCTGCATAAAACAACAAAGCGATACGGGCCGAACGGTTCGGATCGTATTCAATTGTCTTAACGGTTGCAGGAACACCATATTTATTTCTCTTGAAATCGATGAAGCGGTATTTTTTCTTGTGACCGCCACCGATATAGCGCATCGTCATCTTACCTGTGTTGTTACGACCGCCCGATTTTCTCAAACCGTAAACAAGAGATTTCTCCGGTGCAGAAGCAGTGATTTCGTTGAATGCACCGATAACCTTATGTCTTTGCCCGGGTGTTGCGGGATTTAATTTGCGTACTGCCATTTTATTTAGATATTGCTATAAAAATCAATAACATCGCCTTCCTTCAAGGTGACGAACGCCTTCTTGAAAGCCGAGGCTTTACCACTAATCATACCGCTTCTGGTGTAACGGCTTTTGTTCTTCGGACGGATGTTGGAGGTGTTCACCTTGACAACCGTGACGTTGTAAAGTTTCTCCACAGCCTTGGCAATCTCAATCTTGTTCGCATCCGGTTGTACGCGGAAACCATAACGCGGCATCTTTTCAGAGATGTCGGTCATTCTTTCGGTTACGATAGGTCTAATAATAATTCCCATTGTCATACCCTCCTTATGCGTTAAAAACGTTTTCAATTGCGGCGACAGCGCCTTCCATAAACACGACGGAATTTGCCTTCATGATAGTATAAGTATCTAACTCAGAAACGGTTACCACTTCTACCTTGGGCAAATTACGAGCCGACAAATATACATTTTTATTTTCATTCGACAAAACCAAAACTACCTTTTTTTCAGCGAGTTGCAAATTTTCCACAACCGTGCGGAAGTCTTTCGTCTTGGGAGCCTCGAACTGAAAATCCTCGACAATCTTGACGGCGCTGTCCTGCATCTTGTAGGTAAGAGCGGTCTTGCGGGCCAGATCTTTGACTTTTTTGTTCAACTTGAAGCTGTAATCGCGGGGAACAGGACCGAATACGCGGCCACCACCCACCATCAGCGGGGAGTTGATGTCACCATGACGTGCGCCGCCGCCACCTTTCTGACGACCGAGTTTCTTGGTAGAACCGGAAACTTCGCTGCGCTGTTTCGATTTATGTGTTCCTTGACGGCAGTTTGCCAGATGTTGCATAACGGCCAGGTAAAGCACGTGGTCGTTGGGTTCGATAGCAAATACGGAATCGCTCAAAGCGATTTTTCTTCCTGTATCTTCGCCTTTGATGTTATATACACTCAGTTCCATATTACTTCTCGATATAAACGATTGAACCTTTCGCTCCGGGAACCGATCCTTTGACCATCAAAAGATTGTGTTCGGGAATCACTTTAATCACCTGCAGGTTTTGAACCGTCACGCGGTCACCACCCATTTGTCCGGCCATGCGCATGCCTTTGAAGACGCGTGAAGGCCATGAAGAAGCACCCATAGAACCCGGGTGACGGAGACGGTTGTGCTGACCATGGGTCTGACCGCCTACACCTTGGAAACCGTGACGTCTGACAACGCCCTGGAAACCTTTACCTTTAGAGGTACCGATGACATCCACTGTCATTTCGGCCTCAAACAATTTGTCTACGGTGATCGTGTCACCGGCTTTGAATTCGTCACCGAATCCTTCGAACTCAACCAGATGTCTCTGCGGAGCTACACCGGCCTTATCGAAATGGCCTTTTTCAGCGCGGTTGGTATGTTTCTCGCTTTTCTCTTCGAAACCCAATTGAATGGCCTCATAACCATCCGTTTCAACCGTCTTAACCTGAGTAACGACGCAAGGACCGGCTTCAATGACAGTGCATGGAATGTTCTTTCCATCGGCACTGAAGACGGAAATCATTCCGACTTTCTTTCCAATTAATCCTGGCATTTCTACTAAATGTTAAATAAATGAACTATAAAATATAAAAAAAATAATACTCGATTTTGAAGTCGGAATAGGCAGGAAATACGGTATGTCCGCATCTCCGCCTATAGACTTCTGACAACATGTCAAACTCAGACTTTGATCTCCACTTCAACACCACTGGGGAGTTCCAGCTTCATCAAAGCGTCAACGGTCTTGGCACTCGAGTTGTAAATGTCGATCAGTCGCTTGTATGACGACAATTCGAACTGCTCACGGGCTTTCTTGTTGACGAAAGTTGAACGGTTGACAGTAAAGATACGCTTGTGCGTGGGAAGGGGAATCGGACCGCTGACCACAGCGCCTGAAGCCTTCACTGTCTTGACGATCTTCTCGGCCGATTTATCGACGAGGTTGTGATCGTACGATTTGAGTTTGATTCTGATCTTCTGGCTCATATTATTAAAAATTATGGGATCCGTAGAGCTATTTACACTGGCCCCGGTTAATTATATCAAATCCAATCTACCGGCACGTTCCTTGAGGACCTCTCGGGCCTGGTTGGCACCCAATGCCGAATATTCCTGAAACTCCATACTGCTGGTCGCACGTCCGGAGGTGATGGTACGGAGAGCCGTCACATAGCCGAAAGTCTCAGCCAAAGGCACCGTGGCCTTGATGACGCGGGCTCCGCTGCGGTTGGTGTCCATACCGCTGACTGTTCCGCGACGGCGGTTCAAGTCACCGATGACATCACCCATATTCTCTTCGGGTGTAATCACCTCCAGCTTCATTATCGGTTCGAGCAGCACCGGACGGGCCTTCTCACAAGCGTGACGGAAGGCTTGAATGGCGCAGACCTCGAAAGAAAGCTGATCTGAATCCACGGGATGATACGAACCGTCGAGCAAAGTGACCTTGAGATTATCGACCGGGAAGCCGGCGAGAATACCGTTGGTCATAGCTGTCTTGAAACCTTTCTCCACCGAGGGAATGAACTCGTTAGGCACGTTACCGCCCTTGACTTCGCTGACAAATTGAAGGTCGCCTTCGAATTCCGGATCCTTGGGACCGACCTTGACAATGATGTCGGCAAATTTACCACGGCCACCCGTCTGCTTCTTATAGACCTCGCGCAACTGGACTTCTTCCTGAATGGCTTCCTTGTAGGAAACTTGAGGTTTGCCCTGATTGCACTCGACCTTGAATTCGCGACGGAGACGGTCGATGATGATTTCGAGATGCAATTCTCCCATACCGCTGATGACGGTCTGACCGCTTTGTTCATCGGTATGCACCGTGAAAGTCGGATCTTCTTCGGCCAACTTCGCCAGACCGATATCCATACGGTCCAAATCTTTCTGGGTCTTGGGCTCGACGGCGACACCGATTACCGGTGCGGGGAAATCCATAGACTCCAGTACGATGGGATGCTCCTCTTCGCAAAGAGTATCACCGGTGCGGATATCTTTCAAGCCGACCACCGCACAGATATCACCGGCGGAAATTTCCTCCACGGGATTCTGCTTATTGGAATGCATCTGAAAAATGCGGGAGAGACGCTCCTTCTTACCCGAACGGGAATTATAGACATAACTGCCCGAGATCATCTTACCGGAATAGACGCGGACAAAACAAAGGCGGCCGACAAAAGGATCGGTGGCGATTTTGAATGCGAGCGCCGTCAAGGGTTGAGAGTCTTCGGGAGTACGTGAGACTTCCGCATCGGTTTTGGGATTGGTTCCACAAATAGCATCAGCATCTATAGGACTGGGAAGATAAGCGCATACGGCATCCAGCAAAGGTTGAACGCCTTTATTTTTGAAAGAGGATCCGCAGACAACCGGCTGCAACTGCTGTGCCAGAGTACCCGCGCGCAAAGCACGGCGGATCTCGTCTTCGGTAATGGACGAAGGATCGGCGAAATATTTCTCCATCAAGGCATCATCCACCTCGGCGAGCTGCTCCAGCATTTTGTCGCGCCACTCTTCGGCTTCCGACAAAAGCTCAGCCGGAATTTCCTCTACGGAATATTCCGCGCCCAAACTCTCGTCGTGCCAATAAAGCGCTTTCATGCGGATAAGGTCAACAGAGCCCTTGAAGCTTTCCTCGGCTCCGATCGGAATCTGAATCGGACAGGGATTGGCCTTGAGCACCGTTCTCATCTGCGATACCACAGAGAAGAAATCGGCACCCGAACGGTCCATCTTGTTGACATAACCCACACGCGGCACATTGTATTTGTCGGCCTGTCTCCAAACGGTCTCGGACTGCGGCTCGACACCTCCCACTGCACAGAAAACAGCTACGGCACCGTCCAACACGCGCAACGAACGCTCCACTTCGACTGTGAAATCCACGTGCCCCGGAGTGTCAATCAGATTGACTTTGTACTTACGGTCAGCATAGTTCCAATAAGTGGTCGTTGCAGCAGAGGTGATGGTGATACCCCGTTCCTGTTCCTGCTCCATCCAGTCCATCGTAGCAGCACCGTCATGAACCTCACCCAGTTTGTGGGTAAGACCGGTGTAGAAAAGAATACGCTCCGATGTCGTAGTCTTTCCCGCATCAATATGGGCCATGATACCGATGTTGCGTGTGAACTGCAAGTCTGCTTTTGCCATATTCTTTCGCTGTATCTGAAATTAGAAACGGAAATGGGCGAATGCACGGTTGGCCTCAGCCATACGATGCATATCCTCTTTGCGCTTGAAGGCGCCACCCTGATTGTTGTAAGCATCCATGATTTCGGACGACAGCTTCTCGGCCATGGTCTTGCCACCACGCTTACGGGCGAAAAGAATAAGATTTTTCATTGAAATGGATTCCTTGCGGTCCGGACGGATCTCAGTAGGAACCTGGAAAGTAGCACCACCGATACGGCGTGACTTAACCTCGACTTGAGGAGTGATATTATCGAGAGCGGTTTTCCAAATTTCGAGGGCGGATTTTTCCTCGTTGGCCATTTTGGATTTTACAATATCCAAAGACTCATAGAAAATTTCGAACGAAACGTTCTTCTTACCATCGTACATCAAATGATTGACAAATTTTGTCACTTTGGTGTCGTGAAAAACGGGATCGGGAAGAATCAACCGTTTTTTGGGTTTTGCTTTTCTCATTTTGTTTAGAATTTCGTTTTTGTTTGGTTGTTGACGATCTTCAACGTCCGCGCCCGGACATTTACTCAACCTTCGGAACTTACATTCCTACAATCAATACCAATACCTAAAAACTTGGTGAATACTTATTTCTTAGCTGCTTTCGGACGCTTGGCTCCATATTTGGAACGTCTTTGCGTACGTGAAACGACGCCTGCGGTGTCCAAAGTACCGCGGACAATGTGATAACGTACACCGGGAAGATCTTTGACACGACCGCCACGGACAAGTACGATGGAGTGTTCCTGCAGATTGTGGCCTTCGCCCGGGATGTAGCAGTTCACTTCTTTGGAGTTGGTCAAACG
>JAZRWU010000048.1:0-1862 GCA_045599885.1 Bacteroidales bacterium
CGAGAGTGTATCGAAAAGAATATAGGAAAACGCTATCGCCAGGCCCAAGCCCAGATGCAGGCCTGTCCCCCCCCGGACTTTGCGCGACGCCAAAGAAACGCCTATCACCGTCAGGATGATGATGGAGAAGGGAAAGGAAAAGCGCCGGTGATATTCCAGCTCATATTCCTGGATATTGGCCACACCGCGCTGGCGCTGACGGTCGAGATAATTATTCAACTCCTTGGTAGTCAGTTGTTCGCTGTATCCCTCCACGATATAGAACTCCGAGGGATCCATTGCGATGACAGTATCCAAAGTGGCGCCTTCGGACACATGTTCCACCATTCCGTCAAAATCGCGGATCATATAATCGCTGGCTTTCCAACTTCCGTTCGCATTGAGCGTCACCCGTTTGGCCGTCATGCGCGAAATCAGGTGCTTGTCGTCGTAATGCTCGAGGAAGAAATTGTATCCCGTCTGCCGGCGTTCGTCGTAACGTTCGATATAGACAATCACACCCGGCTCAATCTCCAGCTGGATATTGCGCACATAATCTTTGGTCACTTTCCTGACATACTGGTCCTCAAAATCCAGACGGGTTTTGTTACCCGGCGGAATCAGGAAGGAACTGAGGAAAAATATGATTACCGCCAGAAAAGTCGCTGAGATCAGATAAGGACGCATCAGGCGCTGGAAACTGGTTCCTCCTGCCAGAATAGCGATAATCTCCGTGTTGGAAGCCATCTTGGAGGTGAAGTATATCACCGAGATAAAGATGAACAAAGAACTGAATTTCAGCGCAAAATAGGGAATGAAATTGGCAAAATAATCAAAAATGATGGCATGGGCCGGAGCTCCGTTCTGATTGAACTTGTCAAATTTCTCGTTGTAGTCGAATACCACAACGATTGCCATCACCATCAACAGGCAGAAGAAAAACGTGCCCAGATACTTACTGATGATGTAGGTGTCCAAGCGTTTGAAGAAGGTCTGTTTTTCCCAAAGACGGGACCACAGACGCAACGGCGCGGTGAAGATATGTTTGAGTGTCTGTTTCATCGTTCCGATATTTCCTCGTCGTGTTTTTTCCACTCATACATCGTCTGGCGCTTCCAATCGGCGAAATCGCCCGCGATGATATGCTCCCGGGCCTGTCCGACCAGCCAGAGATAATAGGCCAGGTTGTGGACCGAGGCGATTTCGAGGGCCAGTATCTCATCCGCCATGAAAAGATGACGCAGATAGGCTTTGGAATAGAGACGGTCGATTTCGGCGGCTCCATCTTCTTCGAGCGGCGAGAAATCGTCGGCCCAGCGGCGGTTGCGCATGTTCATCCGGCCCTGCTTGGTGTAGAGACGGGCGTTGCGGCCCACGCGCGTAGGCATCACGCAATCAAACATATCCACTCCCCGCTCAATGGCCTCCAGCAGGTTTTCGGGCGTTCCGACACCCATCAGATAGCGGGGACGGTCGGTGGGCAGAATCTCGTTGACGACCTCTATCATCTCGTACATTTTTTCTGCCGGCTCTCCCACAGCCAATCCACCGATGGCATACCCCTCGCAGTCCTGATCGGTCACGAATTTGGCCGAATCGCGGCGGAGCTCGGGATACACGCAGCCCTGCACAATCGGGAAATACATCTGATGATAGCCGTAAAGGGGCTCTGTCTTGCGATAATGCTTGAGGCCGCGCAACAGCCAGCGTTTGGTCAGCGCCAACGACTTGCGGGCGTATTGGAAATCCGCATCGCCCGGCGTGCATTCATCGAGGGCCATCATGATGTCCGAACCGATGATGCGCTGCGTGTCGATGACGCTTTCGGGGGTGAAAAGATGCGGCGAACCGTCGATATGCGAATGGAAAGTCACGCCTTCCTC
>JAZRWU010000049.1:0-7434 GCA_045599885.1 Bacteroidales bacterium
CCCATAGCCCATTTCGGCATAATCGGTGCCTTGCCCGTCAAATGACGGTAGCCGGATATGACCTCGTCGGCATTCTTCCCATAAACAAAATAATAATCGATTCCATCGCCCATTTCACTCCAAAATGAAATGGTATTCTCCTCTGATGCCGGACGTGGAGACAATGCCCGCAATGAACAATAGGAAACACCACCATCCGGCTTCCACTCAATTCTCAATGGAACTCTCTGTCCGGCCTCAAGATGATATGAGAACTTGTACGCGTTGGGATTCCAAGCCGTCCTCCATCGCTCGGATACGACCTCCTCCTTACCCAGATAAACTTTGACATAACCGGCATAATACAGCCTGAACGAGTATTCTCCGGATTCAGGTGCCTCAATTTCACCTTCATAGACCACATGAGAACCGTTCAGCGGAAATGCTTTTGGCATATATTTCTCATTCGCCTGCGCATTTTCGAGATATAAAACAGGTTCTATCCGGCTGATTGCTTTATGACGGACCGTATCTTTGGGTGTATATGTGCCCGACAAACCGCCTTCTCTGCCCTCGGCATCGTAGAGTTTGAAAACCTGATTCAACTGGGCGTAATCACGTTCATCCCCCCAACGGCTTAAAGAATAATTGTCCCAAAGAATGCCATAATGGCGGCTGGACTGGACAAAAGGAATTGAGACCTTGGTATTGTATTGAATAAGAAGCTCATTGCGGTCTTTCCAATTGAACTCATCCGATTGGTGCTGACCCAGACCGTAATATGCCTCATCGGCCTGACTGTCCCAAATCTGACGCAGATGGTAGGCCTGCTTAACCGGAAAATGAAGCGCTTCCTCGGTAGTACCCTGCTGATGATCCGTGAAGGGCGTCAATCGGCGTTCACGTTCACGGAGAATCACATTGTCATTCAAATCTTCAAAACGCACGTTTCCATCGGGAGAAACCACCGCTTGCATCCTGGCAGTCGTCAGCACCGTCTCGCCATTTTCATTGATGTGACAATTCCAGATTTTCTTCTCGGGATACTCATAATCCGTCATCAGACTATGAGAGCGGTCGGATTTCCCTTCCTTGCGTGGACCTTTGAGGAATCTGCGCTTTTCCGCAGCACTGACTCTGACAATCGTATTGTCAATAACTTCCAAACGGATATAGGAAGCTTCGGGCTGGTGGGTCCTGACGATGATTCCGTGGTTCGTCTCACGATAATTTTTGGCATGAGCCGGGAAAACACATACCAACGTCATGAATACCGCCAACCTCAGAGTCCATGACAGGGAACCGCACCTGATAATTGTCCTCTCCATCATCTCAGAAAGGTACGCTGACGCGATGAATCATGTAATACAGCCTCAGCAGCCATACCAAGAGAGTCACTATCGCCCATCTTGCCAGCAGTATGACATACCAGGTGCCTCCAATGGCCGTAAAAAGCAGTAAATCCTCAAAATTACTGTGAGAAATACCGATGTGAGTATTGAACAGGTTAATTTCAGGAATGCTGATGGTCCCCCGTTCCACCTCGTCAAGCAAAGCTGCCGAACCATAGGAAATACCGATGACATTGGCGACAATCCAAAGGAAAGAAGTCTTCTGAGGCAAGCCGAACAGACGCAAAAGCGGACTGAAAAAATTGGAAATCCATTCCATGGCGCCAAATTCATACAATGAACGTTGGATAATGTTCAGCAGGTAAATCAGACAAGTCATCCAAACAGCCAACTTCGCCAAATTGATAAGCCATACCTTAAACATCGGCCAGAAATCTTCTTGAATACAAAAGAAAGGTATTTCGGACATGGAGCGGGAAGCCGTATCAAGAAAGTCCGGACGGCCCGGCAAAATCAGATTCAATAATACTCCCAACGACAATGAACTGATGGTGCGTATGGTTAACGTGTACCAAATGGGAGTGCCGGTTTTCTGCTGGACGGCGCTTTCAACCACCATAGAGTGGGCTGCCAAGGTCATTGCGCCAAGGATGGTAATCTCACGAGCCGTCAGTTCAAGTGTGGAAATGACTGCCACACAAGAATATACATTGATGAAATAACCGCTTACATAAGCTATGGCCGCATCGCCAGGCAAGCCGAACCAATGGAAGACCGGGCTGACTAGAGCTGCTATCCAATAAAGTATTCCCGTATATTTCAATACGAACATCGCAAATGAGACGATGGCCGTAATTTTGAAAATCCACCATATTGTTTTGAGCGCTCTCGGTGTCGCCGTTCGGACAATCTGTCGGATTTTATTCGCAAATTCACTCATAATCAAGTATTTCCATTTCTAGATGCCGTGCACACCTCTCCCTAGAGACCGGTATCCGTTCTTCACAACAAATATAAGAAGCTGTTTTGATTTCTTTCAATAATATTTTGTGAATCCGCTATTCCGTTGATAGGATAGGGAAATGAATTCGAAAACAGCGTCTAAGAAGCTGTTTAAATTTCTTCCAATGAAAATATTATTAAGCTATTCAAACTCATTTCGATGCGCTTTTCCTGTCTTCCCGGCGTCTTTTTCCCCTTTTCCTCTTCGAATAGCCCGCTATTCGTCATCGGAAAACGGGAAAAATCCACTCGGAAAGTCCAGAAAAATCTCTATCGAACAAATTTAAACAGCTTCTAAGAAGTTGCTCAAAAAATGCAGGGAAATAATGGCTGAGTGTTGTTGCCGATTTCGGAGACTTCTATATTTGCCTTTGGAATCATCCTTGAAAAACACCGCGGTTGAGGGTTTCCAAACCTTATTGTTTAACCTTATAATATCATTAGAAATGAAAAAAGATTATTAGGACCTTCGGACAACTTGTCGTATGCTTCATCTCTCGTGAAATCTTCGGATGCAAAGCGTCGGAATCAGATTCCATTAAACAGCCATACTTGTTTTTTCGGTTCCTACATCTTCGGTTTTGTTTTCCGATCTGACTTTGGCACTTTTCCCGCTTCTTTCCAATAGAGTTGAAATGCATATCACAAGGAGGAGCGGTACCTTTTTGCAGGGCTTTCTCCTGCTGAACTGCCCTCGCAAAGAGGTGCCGATTCTCTGGAATTCAATGGGAAAGAAGTGGTGTTTTAGAACCGTATCTAAAGAAACAGCCGATCTGTCCTGCAGACAAACCGGCTGATCCATGATGGATGATGTAATTTCTCAATATTTCATTACAGCGGGGAGTTCCTTCGCGAAGTCAATCATTTTTTGAACTTCACCTTCGGTCGGAACACGACGGGTCAACTTCTTTTCGGCATTGATTTCCAACATTTTGGCGGCCAGATTGGCAGCCACACGATGTGAAAGCTCTTTAACGGTGTCAACACCAGAAGCTTCCAACAATTCAGCGAACTGAGGACCGATACCTTTTACACGGAAAAGATCTGCATGATTGGCCCATGTGAGGATAAGCTTTCCAGAAATACCTGTCGCATCTTCCAAAGCTTTACGTCCGGAAGGGGTAGCACACTTGTCAAGAAGCTGATCGGCAGTTTCGATACCGGCAGCAATCAATTTTTCGGCATAGACATTGCCGATGCCTTCGATGTCAATAATTTTATAAACCATAACTTGTTGAATGATAAAAGTCTTACTGCTCAAAGATATGCATTTTTATGAAAACAAACAATGTCTGTCAAAAAAATGATTCTTACCAGGCGCGTACGATACCCATAAAATCTTCTGCCTTCAACGAAGCGCCACCAATCAGACCGCCATCAACGTCGGGATTGGCAAAAAGTTCTTTGGCGTTGGACGGCTTGCAACTGCCTCCATAAAGGATGGAGCAGTCATCGGCAATCTGCTTGCCATATTTGCCTGCAATGACCTGACGGATATAAGCGTGAATCTCTTCGGCCTGCTCTGGAGTAGCGGTTTCGCCCGTACCGATAGCCCAAACCGGCTCGTAAGCCAGAATAATCTTGGAAAAATCTTCAGCAGAGAGCTCGAAAAGCGATTCTTCCACTTGAGCCTTTACCACGTCAAAATGTTTTCCGGCCTTACGTTCTTCCAAAACCTCACCGATACAGAAAATCGGAGTCAGGTTATTGGCAAGAGCCAGATTGACCTTGGTTTTCAACATGGCAGGAGTCTCTCCATAATAAGCACGACGTTCGCTATGACCAAGGATAACATAATCGGCACCTGTTGATTTAACCATTTCGGCTGAAACCTCACCCGTATAGGCGCCTTTTTCGTGATCGGCACAGTTTTCGGCGGCGACTCCGAGTTTTTGGGTGTTGACCGCAGAGGCGACAGAAGCCAGATGAATGAACGGAGTAGCGATAATCACGTCACAATTTACTTTTTCATTAGCCAAAATGGCATCGAGTTCTTTGGCCAGAGCCAAACCTTCCTGCAGGTTTTTATTCATTTTCCAGTTACCTGCAACAATCTTTTTTCTCATAACGCAATAATGATTGATTAGTTATAATGTTTTAGATTTATAAATTGATTTGTATAGACTTTGCAAGACAAAAAGCAATAGGAAGGCCGCTACGACAGATATGAAAAACATCAACACGTTCCTGCCTTCGTGAACCTCCTTGACCTGACCAAGACGTGAGGTATCCAAGTCGTCTGAAAGATATGCTTCCACGGCTTTCATGTCGTTCGAAGACCATTTATTCAAGACCTGCCCGTTTTTTATCAGAAGGAGTCCCGGATTGGAACGGACCATCGTTTTGAGCGTAATCTCATCCATGGAGCAGAAATCGAGGTTAAGATCGTGCGTGTAATTCCATTCCTCCATACGGTCAGTCAAAGAAGAAGTCAATCCATATAACTGATATCCATACTCTTCCACATAATCCTGAAGTTTCTTCAGCGTGGAGACAGACCGACGGTCGGCCTGCTCAAGTTTCTGAGACACCCACAAAAAAGTATAGGACGGATCATTCAGAATATCCTGAGAGATATCACCACGGTCGGGATGATACATCTCAAAATCGTGAATCGGAGGTTCATATCCTTTTCGGATAATCTGCTCCCGGCGTTCCACATACTGCCATGTCGAATCATTCCAGGGACAGTCGTCTATCGTAAACCACTGGCGTTGGCCGTCCTTTTCGTACAAATATTCCACCAGAACAGAATCCGTCGGAGCGCCTTCCGGGATTATCATATTATCCTCCAACACGGTTCCGATTTTATACGGCAATACATCCAGCATCGGCAGATGCTTCAAGGAACAATGACAAAGTATCCAGGGGATGGCCAGACTCAACAACAAAGCTCCAAGTGAAAAATACCGCCCGAAGACATGGGGCAACTCGTCCGGATACAGCAAAAACAGCAACGACAATATCCAAAGGATGACGTTTTTCTCAAACGTCTGCCAATTGGTAAGGACCACCACATCGCCGAAACACCCGCAGTCGCTGATCGGATTCTTGAGGGTCAGGTACAATGTCAAAGCCGTCATCAGAGAAATAAAGACAAACGTCAGCCAGGAGACTGTTTTTTTCCAAGAGCCGGCCAAAAGGGTCAGACCTAAAGCCATCTCAAAGATTATCAAAGCAATCGCCAAAGGAAGGGCACACTCATTGAAAGAAGTCCAATGAAAAGCGTCAAGATAATCTTTAATCTTGTACGTGGTGCCGAGTGGATCTATCGCCTTGACAAAGCCGGAAAAAACGAATGTCAGGCCCAATACGAAACGCGCTATCAGCGCCATCACTTTGTGGAAACGCCGCATAATCAATCGTCAAACTCCAAACGGATAAGACCGAAAATTGAATAATTGATCATATCCAGATAGTTGGCATCTATGCCTTCCGAGACCAATGTCTGGCCATGAATATCCTCTATCTGCTTCGTCCTGTTGATTTTCATCAGAATCAAATCGGTATAGGATGAAATCCTCATAGAGCGCCATGCCTCATCATAATCGTGATTTTTGTTGAGCATCAAAGATTTAGCCATAGCGACCTTTTCGTCATACAAAGCCAATGCCTCATCAGCACTCATATCTATGGTCTCCGTGCAACCGTGATCCAACTGAATCAGCGCGATAATACCATAATTGAGAATCCCCATGAATTCAGCGGCGATGCCTTCATCCACCTTCGCCTCACCTTTCATCTCAATACTCCGTATACGCTTGGCTTTGATGAAAATCTGATCGGTGACCGACTCGGGACGCAAGATTCTCCAAGCCGCGCCATAATCGTGCAATTTCTTGGAAAACACATTTCTGCACTTTGCGATAACAGCATCAAACTGCTCGTATGTATTGCTCATCTTATAAGAATGAAGGATGATAAATCAAGGGGTAAAGATAAACAATAAAACACTCAGATAAAAGAGAGAAGGCGCATTTTCGCACGGTTCAACAATCAGTCGAACCACTTCCGATCATATACCCCTCTTTTACGTGAGCTATCTTGAAACTGGCTTGCGGAGATGACATACGCATCATGGTCGACAATATCTCATCGTACGAAAGGCTGTCCGAAGAAAAAATCACATTCGACGCATCCTCCAAATCGGCGCAGGAATGGACAAAATGCACATTCGGGACCGAAAAGCCCCACTTTTCCAACAAGGGGACAAGACCCGGACGTTCCGATTCAGAAGCCACCACATACCAGGAGCCCGACATGCGGTTCAGTCTGTCTTCTTCCGCTTCCGACCTGCGCGTGTTTTTCCACTTCATGCCAATAGTGGAAATGGCGGCTCTCAAATAAACTCCCACATTGACGGCCGCAGAATAAAGCCAAATAAAATGGCCGTGATAATGTTTGGCGGCGAATTGAACCATAGCACGATAGAAAACACGGATGTAATTCATGTTGTTCTTCTTGGTACTTTCGCCCTTATAATGGAGGATATTGGCTTGGGGGAAATAATAATTGACAAATCCGCATTGCTGGATACGGTACGATAAATCAATATCTTCCCCATACATAAAGAAACGCTCGTCCAATAAGCCGGACTTATCCAAGGCCTTGCGTCGCATCAGCATAAAGGCTCCCGACAGGATATCCACCTCATTGATTTCATTCTCGGGAAGAAAACCGAGATGATATCTTGAGAACAAAGAAGATTTCGGGAATAAAGCGGACAAACCGAACATTTTGCAGAACGAGGCCCATGGAGTAGGCATCCCACGTTTGGATTCTCTCAAGAAAACTCCCTTTCCATCGACCATTTTCACCCCAAGAGCGCCGCATTCAGCATGCATATCCATAAAATCCAATGCTTCTTTCAAAGAGGGTTCAGGGACAATGGTATCGGGATTGAGAAGAAGAATGTAGTCACCCTGCGCCTGAACTATCGCCTGATTATTGGCTTTGGAGAAACCGGGATTATCTTCGTTGAAAACGACATGAATGAGAGGTGATGAGTCCGATTTCAGCGATTGGAGGTATGAATGGGAACTGTCGCTTGAATGATTGTCAACGATGAAGATTTCCGAATCTATACCGGCAAGAGAGCGCT
>JAZRWU010000050.1:0-7986 GCA_045599885.1 Bacteroidales bacterium
CATCGGCAGCGGCATCCGTTACGACCTGCTGGTGGCTGCCATCGGGCGTGAGCAAACCCAAGGCAAAAACACTCCGGGAAGTGAAGACTGCGGCGGCAGACAATATGCCAGAGAATTGATCGGGGAACACGTTTCCGGCCGTCTGAAAGTAGCTCCGGAGCATACCGAAGACCAGGTGCTGGATTGTATGCGCAAACCTCATTTCGATCGTTTCGAGCAATTCAAACGCCTGTTTGACCAAATAGAAGACCAAAGAATGAGGAAAAACGCCGCCTCTTCGGATGGAAAAGGCGCCAAAGGCCGCCAACAGCTGATACCCTATTTCATAAGCTCGCATCCTGCCTGCCGGGAATGCGATATGGCCGAACTGGCCGTCAAAACCAAAGGCATGAATTTTCATCTGGAACAGGTACAGGACTTCACCCCCACCCCGATGACCTTGGCGACGGAAATGTATTACACCGGCTTGGATCCCTATACGCTCAATCCGGTCTTTACCGCCCGGACACAGAACGAGAAACTGAGGCAAAGGCAATATTTTTTCTGGTATAAACCCGAACAACGGGCTGAACTGATCCGCTCATTAAAAGCCATCGGCCGCAGCGACCTCATCCACAAACTTTTCGGCTGACGCATGATTTTTCACGGAAGACATCGGAAATTATGGTTGACAACGGTTATTCTGGCTGTCTCCTGCGGATTGTCTGCCGAAGACCTGACAAATGACGGACAACAGATGGAGGACAGTCTGATGCGCTCCCTTGATGAGATTGTCGTGTCGGCCAGCCGTTTCGAGCGGGAGGTGATTCCCGTCCAGGAATTGAGCGGGAAACAGCTTGACCGTCTGTCGGCACATTCCGTGGCCGATGCCCTGCGTTATTTCAGCGGGCTGCAAATCAAGGATTACGGAGGTATCGGCGGGCTGAAGACGGTCAATGTGCGCAGTTTGGGCAGCCAGCACGTCGGGGTATTCTACGAAGGAATACAATTGGGCAACGCACAGAACGGCATCGTGGATCTGGGACGTTTTTCTTTGGACAATATGGAATCGGTCGTGCTTTACAACGGCCAGCGCAGCGATATCTTCCAATCCGCCAAAGATTATGCGTCCAGCAGCGCTATCTATCTCAATCCACGGAAGCCCAAATTCGAAGAAGGCTGCCGCAACCATTTCAATTTGGGCCTCAAAGCCGGTTCATTCCAGACCTACAACCCCAGCCTGCTCTGGGAACACCGGCTTTCGGAACATCTGAGCAGCAGCCTGAGCGCAGAATATATGCGGACCAGCGGACGCTATCCTTTCACCTACCGGAAAAAAGACGGCTACGACACCACGCAGATCCGCGAGAACGGCGATGTGCAGGCTTTGAGGATGGAAGCGGGGCTGTACGGCCATACGGGGAAAAGCGATTGGAGCGGGAAGGTCTATTTCTACGATTCGGAGCGGGGCTATCCCGGTGCCGCCGTGCGGGAAGATCCGGGCGTTTTCAGCCATCAGGACCGCCAATGGGATAGGAATATGTTCGTCCAAGCCGGCCTGAAACATTATTTCAACGGAAAATATGCTCTGCAGGCGAAAGCCAAATACGCTTACGATTATCTCCGCTATCTTTCCGACCCCCGCTTGGATGTTTCCACGATGTTTGTGGACAATACCTACCGACAACAGGAAGGATATGCCTCGCTCGCTCATCTTTTCGAGCTATTCTCCTGGTGGAAAGCCTCTGTCGCGACCGATGCCCAAATCAACACTTTGGATGCCAATCTGGTCAATTTCGCCTACCCGACACGCTACACCTTCTTATGCTCCCCCGCCACCAATCTCGAATGGGAAGGTCTGAAACTGCAAGCCTCGCTGCTTTTCTCCCATATCGATGACCAAACCCAATTGGGGGAAGCCGCCGATATTCTCAACCGCTGGACTCCTACCGTGGTGGCGTCCTGGCGTCCCGTTTCGGATATTCCCTGGAATCTCCGGGCCTTTTACAAGCATATTTTCCGTATGCCGACTCTCAATGATTTATATTACACTTTCATTGGGAACAAATATCTCTTGCCGGAATACACGCGTCAATACAATATAGGCAACACCTACCGGCTGGAAAGACCGCAAAGTCTGTTCGATCTCAGCGAATTCCAGGCCGATGTCTATTTCAATCAGGTGGAGAATAAAATCGTAGCCATGCCGACCGGAAATCAGTTCCGTTGGACAATGATCAATCTCGGCTACGTGGAAATCCGGGGACTGGATCTGGCCGTGCAGACGCATTGGCAAATCCGAAGTCTTGGGGAAAGCCTGAGAATCGCCTATACCTATCAGTTGGCACAGGACAAAACCGATGCTTCCAGTCCTTGGTATGGCGGTCAGATACCCTATATTCCCAAGCACAGCGGTTCGGCGGTCTATAGTGCCGATTGGGGGCCTTGGAGTTGGAATTACAGTTTCATCTACACGGGTGAACGCTACGAGGCCGTCGCCAATATTCCCGAGAACTATTCCTTACCCTGGTACACCAGCGATGTCAGCCTGAGCCGATGTTTCCTGCTGGAATCTATCCGTCAAAGTGAACTGAACCTGACGCTGGAAATCAACAATCTTTTCAATCAGGCCTACGAAGTGGTGAAATGTTATCCGATGCCCGGTATCCACTGGCGGCTCAAAGTCAATTGGATATTCTAGGATTATTTCCTATCAACGGACTATTTCCAAGGGGAGCAGGCAGGAATCGGCAGAGCTGCCACCGACCGACAAACGGTAGGGGCCCGGCAGATCCTTGACGTTCTGCGTATCGCTGTCATAGAAACTGAAACTCTCCGAGTTCAAATCGAAACTGACTTTGACTTTCTTGTGGGCAGGAACCGTCACGCGTTCGAAGCCTCGCAAGGCTTTAGCGCGACCTTGTGAACCCAATCGTTGGATGTAAAGTTGGACCACCTCATCACCGGCTTTCTTGCCTTTGTTCTTGACCGTCACCGTAAAGCGCTGACGATGGGCATCGTATTTAGGCTTACTGTATTCAAAGTCAGAATAACTCAATCCATGGCCGAAGGGGAACAAAGGTTCTTCCGTCATAAAACGATAGGTGCGTCCATTCATCGAATAATCCTCGAAATCAGGAAGTTGACTATCATCTTTATAGAAGGTCACGGGGAGACGTCCGGCGGGATTGTAATCACCGAAAAGCACATCGGCTACGGCCGTACCGCCTGCTTCGCCCGGATACCAGGCCTGCAGCATCGCATCACAGATTTCAGATTCGGGAGTCAAGGCAATGGCCGACCCGGAACAGTTGATGAAAATCACTTGCTTGCCGGCTTCTGCCAAGGCTTTGACCAAAGCACGCTGTACGGCAGGCAGTTCGATGATGATACGGTCGCTGCCACGGAATCCAGGGTGATCGACACGCAACTGCTCACCTTCAAGTTTCGGCGAAATGCCACCGAAGAACAAAACGCGCTTGCAATCGGGCAATTCTTCCATAATGCCACGGACATAAGGTGCTACGGCATCCTCCGGCAAGACATATTCCGTTTTGACATAAGGAAGTTCATAACCCAGCTTGGCCTGAAGACCTTCAAGCATCGTCACCGTCTCGTAGGGAGTGCCTTCATAATTACCCCACTGCATCACCTCGCTATCGGCATTCGGCCCCATCACGAGAAGACGGAGATTTTTTTTCTTTTTATTGAGCGGCAGGCAATTGTCCTTATTCTGAAGCAATACGATGGACTTTTGTGCCATCTCCAAGGCCAGAGCCTTATGCCCGTCACAGTTGACCACCGACATCGGAATCTGAGCCCAGGAGACAAGGCTGTCGGGATCCATATCGCCCAGTTCAAAACGGGCTTTGAGCAGACGGCGCAGACTGACATCCAAATCGGCTTCGGTAATCAGACCGCGTTCGATAGCCGACGGCAGGGAACGGTAACTGCGTCCGCACTCCAAATCGGTACCGGTCAGCACGGCAGCGGCCGAAGCGCTGGCTGAATCGGGGAAGGTGCCATGACTGCCCTGCTTGTAAAAATCGTCGATGGCGCCGCAATCGCTCACCACATAATGCTGATAGCCCCAATCCTCACGCAGGATATTGATCAGCAGCGCCGAACTGTTGCAGCAAGGCTTGCCCTCATAACGGTTGTAGGCGCACATCACCTGCTTGACATTGCCTTCCTGCACCAAGGTCTTGAAAGCGGGCAGATAGGTTTCCCACAAGTCTGCCGGAGCGATATTGGCCGCATCGAAACTGTGACGGTTCCATTCCGGACCGCTGTGGACGGCGAAATGCTTGGCGCAGGCATACGCTTTGGCATATTTCTGATCCTCAGGGCCTTGAAGACCACGGACCACGGAAAGGCCCATGCGTGAGGTCAGATAAGGATCCTCCCCGTAGGTCTCCTGCCCACGTCCCCAACGGGGGTCGCGGAAAATATTGATATTGGGGGTCCAATACGTCACGCAACGGTATTGACCGTGTTTGCCTTCCACCCGGCGGCTGTAAGTCGATTTGGCACGGCCTTCGTCGCTGACCGCGGTGAAAGTACGCAGCAAAGCCTCATCATCGAACGTGGCAGCCATGCCGATGGCCTGCGGAAAGACGGTCGCCGTATCGTAACGGGCCACGCCATGCAAAGCTTCGTTCCACCACCCGAATTCATCGATGCCCAAACGGGGAACCGCACGGCTCTTGTCCTGCATCAAAGCGACTTTCTCATCCAAAGTCAGACGGCTGACCAGATCCTCCGCCCGTTCCTCAAACGAAAGAGAAGGATTCTGGAAAGGATATTCATATTCCTGATTATCAGAAATATCGGAAACAAAAGCCATAGGCTTCTCCTGCTGCTTGCACGAAACGGAGGCAAGAAGAGCAAGGGCAGAAATCAGACTGAGACGGATTGCTTTATTCATTTGTATGTCATTAAAGATTATTCCAAATCAGCACAAAAATAAGGATATTTCTCTTTTCAACAATAGAAGAAAGCACTGAGAATCTGTTTAATTTTTTACAACAAAAATATTACTATGATGTTTTCGGTTTTTCACTCAACATCCCTGAACCCGAACTTCTCAAACTCACCTGTTTTTTTTACCCTGGCGACGACATTGGCGCCCTCCTGTTATTTCTCTTTATACCGAAGGTCTTTGAGTCTGACATACTGATGAATCCAATCCACCAGAACCGAGTCGATTTCGACCGAGGTCTTTTCAAAAGACAGATTCGTATAGACATAATGGTTCTGCTGTTCAAAGCACCTCGAATTGTAACGGCCGATGGAATCCATTTGGCTTTTGGATAATGAACGCCACGAATCATCTGTAAAAACAGTCTCGGGATATTACCGCAGCAGTCCATATTTGGGTAAACACATCTGTTAATCTATGTTAAATAATATTAGTGCACTGATTCCATTTCCAAATAATAATAATAATAATAACGTCTATATTTGACATGCTGTTGATAGCGTTCTATACTTGAATTAGAGACATGAAATTCCGGCTGCTGTATATATCCCTGATGTTGGCTCTTTTCGACATGGCGGAGCTGTCTGCCATGCCGGCCGAGGCAGATACGGTGACGGCAGACATTTCGCAGACCATATCCGGATTTTTCAGCGATATCAATCATTTCAACCGCCGGTTTCCACAGGAAAAAGTCTATCTGCATTTTGACAACACGGCATACTATCTGGATGAGGACATCTGGTTCAGCGCCTATGTGGTCAGGTCGGACGACCTCTCGCTCAGACCTCTCAGCAGAGTCCTGTATGTGGAGTTGCTTTCTCCAGAGGGCAGCCTGTTGAAAACCAACAAGTATCATATTGAAAACGGCAAATGCCACGGTGAATTTCACCTTGATTCCTTGTATTTGTCCGGCTATTATGAAGTCCGCGCCTATACCCGATATATGCTCAATTTCGGGGATGAAGCCTTGTTTTCCAGAGTTTTCCCCGTCTATGACAAAGTTTCCGGCGGCCAATACGGGCAGAGAGTCATCCGCGACCGCGATCTGTCGAGACGCAGGAAGGTGAAGGATATTTATTATCAAAAAGCCTTTCTGGCCAGCCGTATCTTCAAACCGGGGAAACAGATGCGTGAGAAGTATTATTTCCCGCCCATAGAGAAGCGGACAAAAGCTCAACGGCAGAACGAAGTGGCGTTGTCGGAGGTATTCAACGAGGATGTATCTGAGAAAAAGCCCAAGAGTATAGAAGTGTTGTTTTATCCGGAAGGCGGTGACTTTCTTTCGGATGCGGACCAACAAATCGCCTTCTCCGTAACGGACGCAGGCGGACGGGCTCCAAGTCTTGAAATCAAGCTGAAAGATTCACGCAACAAAACGCTGAAGACAATCAGGACAGACGAGTATGGAAACGGCGTCTTTAACGGACATGACGGAAAAGACGCGAAGTCTCTGGCATTTTCGTACAAAGGAAAAGACTACCATTTCTCCTTACCCAAGCCCGAATCCGAAGGATATTGCCTATCATTCAAGCACTTGGAAGACTCTATCCAACTGACGGCCATCGGTCGTAAAAACAATGAACCGATGGATTCACTGTGGGCGGTCTCCCTGTCGAATCAAGGACATATCTATGCCTTCGAAATCATAAAGCCTGACCCGGACTTTTCCATATGGCGATATCCTTCCGATTCTCTTCCGGCGGGAGTCAACACGGCTTCCCTGTTCACACAGGACGGCCGTATTTTATCAGAACGGAAATTTTTCATCCGCCCGGAACAGACGGAACGTCCACAGATCAACATGCATTCCACAGGCCTTTCCAAGGCATTGGATCCGCACCAGAGCATCCATTTGTCCTTCGAGACGAAAGATGCGGAAGGCGAGCCCATATCCACTTCCTTTTCCCTGGCAGTCCGCGATGAGGAAACCACCGAGATGAGTTTCAACAGTGACAACATCAGTTATTACCTGCTGCTTTCGTCGGAACTGAAGGGATTTTTACCGGACGTTTCCTATCTCTTCAAGAACGGGGGCGCCTCCGTTGACCGTTGTCTTGACCTGCTGATGTTGACACGGGGATGGACGCATTACATTTGGGAAGAAATGACTCCTGAGCAAGTTCCGTTCTGGGATCAGCCGATTGAGCGGAATCTGATGGTTGACGGTCGTGTGTACCGGTACAATGATTTCCGGCATCCCTGTTTGAAATACGCCCCTCTGCACTTTTCCGCCTGCATTGACACGATTGAGTACTACGGAAATATCAAAGCCAACGATATCGGCCGGTATGCCGTGCAATTGAATACTTTTTACGGAGAAGGAGATTTGTATGTCTCACTGAGAAACCGGCAGGAGCAGCCTGACCACATCATTACATTCAACCGTTGGTATTCTCCCAAGCCCAAACCCCTGTCATACTATGAAATGAATTTCCCCTATGGCACAACCGGCAGCCTTCACACCAAAGAGTTTCAAGTCCAGGATTCTCTGCTCAACCTGGAATTGTCGGAAGTGTCCATCAGCCGGCGGTCTTTCAGAAGGCATGTCAAGGACAATTACTCACTCCGGCATTACAATATTGAGGAAGAATTGGAATATATGCTGGATGTGTACCAGATTCCCTTGGAAGTATATTTCAAGCGGCCGGATTCTCTGGTTCTCTGCATCATGCACCGATACAATTTCCCACCTTGTGTTTTCAACACCGCCTTTGCGGATTCCTACTATTCCGACGATACTCCTCCCGATGCGTACCTGTATTGGAATAACTGGCATTACAAAAAGGACATTCTGAATATGAAAGAAATAGTCATACGCTCTGATTATGATGTGACTTCTACCTATTGGATGTCCAAGAGCACGGTGCCATTCTGGCGTTATGTGGATTATATGTCGGACCAGAGTATGTTTCTCCCTACAAAGTTCAAGGTGCCGGATTACACCAACACGGATCGACCCGACTGTGTGGCGTTTTTTACTCCCTACGACGAATCCACAGAACTGCCTCCCATGATACCACGGACGG
>JAZRWU010000051.1:0-2122 GCA_045599885.1 Bacteroidales bacterium
AGGAAATCGTCAAACCGATTTCCGCCGGTCCCGCCGCTCAGCACGTCATCTTCCTGTGTGCCAACGCTTTCGGCGTTCTGCCTCCCGTCAGCATCCTGACTCCGGAACAGACCAAATATTATTTTCTCAGCGGTTTCACGGCCAAATTGGCTGGAACGGAACGCGGTATCACCGAACCGACTCCCACTTTCTCGGCTTGCTTCGGTCAGGCATTCCTCGAACTGCATCCTACCAAATATGCTGAAGAACTGGTTAAACGTATGGAACAGAGTGGCGCCAAGGCTTATCTTGTCAACACCGGCTGGAACGGAACCGGCAAGCGCATCTCTATCCGCGACACCCGCGGTATCATCGATGCCATTCTGGACGGCTCCATCAAGACAGCTCCCACCAAGATGATTCCTTACTTCAACTTCGAAGTTCCCACCGAACTTCCCGGCGTTGATCCTAACATTCTCGATCCTCGCGACACCTACAAATGCGCTTGTGAATGGGAAGAAAAAGCCAAAGACCTGGCTGGCCGCTTCATCAAGAACTTCGCCAAATACGAAGGAAACGAAGCCGGAAAGGCTCTGGTTGCCGCCGGTCCGAAACTTTGAGATTTTTGACCAGCCCCTATAAACTGAACCCCGAAAGTCATTTATCTGACTTTCGGGGTTCTGTTATGTTTGTCAAAAGAGTTGCTCTCTTATCTTATTCTGTCAAAGCGCTTTGCTTCTTTTCAGCTACGGCATGCATCATTCCGAAGAAGGCGATGAATGCGAACGAAATGAGCGGAAGAATGAAGCCGAGCGACATGGTATTCTTACCGAGAAGTCCCATACAAATGGGAAAGACGGCACCACCGACAATACACATCACCAAATAGGAAGAAGCCTTTTTTGTCAAGTCACCCATACCTTTGACGCCGAGAGCGAAAATGGTCGGAAACATCGGCGCCATAAAGAAATAACTCAGGAACAAAGCAATAAAGGAAGCGCTGCCCAACTGAAGGAGAACCAATATCATACAAACCGTACCCAGCGCACCGAACAATCCAAGCAACTGTCCCGGTCGAATCCACTTCATGAAGAGACTGCTCAAGAGACGTCCGATAAAGAACATTCCCATACAGCCCAAGGAAAGAAGCATTCCTGCCTTTTCGTTTGTCATCGAAGGATCCACTTCGACCGCATAATTGATGAAGAAACTGCCGACCCCCGTCTGAGCACCCACATACAGGAATTGGGCAATCAAGGCGAAAACAAAGAGCTTATGTTCCCATACAGAACCCGTGACCGTTCCCGCGTCAATGGCATTCTGCTCAGCATCGGCGGCCATTTCAGCTTCAGGTAACTTAATGAAAGCCAGGACAATCGCCACGACCAGCACGATAGCCGCCACAATAATATAAGGCTTAGCCAAGTCGAAACTGGCTCCTGTTCCGTTGAGAATCAAGGCTGTACCGAGAAGCGGTCCGATAATCCAACCGACTCCGTTGAAAGCCGCTGCGATGTTGATACGCTGCTCGGAATAAGCTTCCGGTCCCATGCCGGTCGCACATGGATGAGCGCCGTTCTCAATAATGCAAAGGCCGCAGGCCAAAATGAAAAGAGCCACAAAAAACGGATAAGGCGAATTGATGAAAGACGCCGGAATGAACAGCAGGGCTCCGAACGCGAATATCAGCAAACCTGTCATCAGCCCTCGTTTGTAACCGATTTTACGCATGATTACGCCGGCGGGAAGGGACATGATGAAATATCCGATATACACCGAAAACTGAACAAAACCGGATTGGGCTTTGGACATATCGAAAGCCTCCTGAAAATGCTTGTTCAAGACATCAAGCATACCGTGAGCCAAGCCCCACAAAAGATAAAGAGTGGCTATCAGCACGAAGGGGATGAAGTAATTCACACCCTGTGCGTTTTTGAACATAGATTTATTTGCCATATCAGAAGACTAATCAAGATGAAACACTTCTTCCATATCCGACCACCACTCACCCTCTGCCCGAGTGTCAAGCGGCTGCTGGCAAGGCTTGCAGACATCCCACCAACGCTGCGTTTCGGGATCGGCGGCCATCTTGGCCATATCGGCCTCATAATCCGAGCCTACATACTCGTAATAACTGAAAAGC
>JAZRWU010000052.1:0-6863 GCA_045599885.1 Bacteroidales bacterium
TAGGTGTCGTTGACGATTTTAATGTCGATGGCCTGCTCTTGATGGCAGCAGGAAGCCATCAGCAGAGCGCTGAGGACAAGAAAGCTTAATTTTTTCATAATGAATTATTAATGATTGATTTGTGTGTGCGTTCCTTGAATTAAATCAAGCGCAAAGATATAGAAAAAATTATGATAATGAGAGGATGAATTTTTTATCATAAATAGGGTGAAAATCAAAAAAATGTGTACTTTTGGTGCGTGTGATATTTTTTTGTGTTGAGAAAGTTGAAAAAATATAAGATAATGAACTGTTTCAGAAGAAAAATGCCCTTGGTGGCAATGGTGTTGATGATGAGCGTCGTGACGGCGCAGGCAGTGAAACCTGTCAAAGTGGCTTGTGTGGGCAACAGTATCACACAAGGAGCCACTATTTCCAACGAACATCGCGACAGTTACCCCGGCGTATTGGGGCAGATGCTGGGCGAAGGCTACGAAGTCCGCAACTATGGATTCAGTGGCCGGACGCTGCTCGACAAAGGCGACCGTCCCTACATGAAAGAGACGATGTATCAGCAGGCTCTCGCCTTTGAGCCGGATATCGTCACCATCAAATTGGGTACCAACGACACCAAACCTTTCAACTGGGTTTATGAGAAGGAATTTCCCGACAATCTGAGAACCATGGTCAAGGCATTCCAGGCTCTGCCTTCCCATCCGAAAATCTATCTCTGCTATCCGGTGCCAGCCTATCGTCTCGACTGGGGCATCAACGACTCCATCATCCGTACCGGTGTGCAGGCCTACATCAATCAGATCGCAGCGGAATGCGGCACGGAAATCATAGACCTCTATACGCCTTTCGTTGGAAAACCGGAATTGTACAACGACCAGATCCATCCGACCCGGGAAGGTGCTTTCGATATTGCCAAAATTCTGTATAAGACTTTGACCGGCAAGGAGGTGGATCCGTCGTTCCGGCCTCAGGAATATCCCGGTATCAAGGGCACATGGGAGGGCTACGACTGCTATTCCTTCAATTTCAAGGAACGTCAGGGAAAAATCGTCGTGCCTCACCAGATGGCCGAGGGCCGTCCCTGGATTTGGAGACCTGCCTTCTTCGGCGCTTATCCCTCGGTGGACAAAGCCTTGTTGGAAAAAGGCTATTTCGTGGTCTTTTTCGATATGGCGGACGAGTTCGCCTCGCCTGCCTCTCTCAAGGACGGCGATCAACTGTACAAATATCTGACCAAACAATACGGCTTGGCCAAGAAAATGACGATTGAGGGTTTCAGCCGCGGTGGTATGTACGCCATCAACTGGGCTGCCGATTATCCTCATAAAGTGGCTTGTCTGTATTTGGACGCTCCTGTCTGCGATGTGAATTCATGGCCCGGTTCCGACCGTCCCGAATGGAAGAAAGAATGGCAGGATTTCCTGAAAGTCTGGGATATCGACGGGGCTCAGGCCGTTCAATTTGAAAACAATCCCCTTTCGAAAGTCGAAGCCTTGCATTCCCGTCAGATTCCGGTGGTCATCGTGGCCGCCAAAAAAGACAAAGTGGTACCTTTCAAGGAGAATGCCGCTTCGTTTGCTGAGAAATATCAGGCCGTCGGCGGTGAGGTCAAGCTGATTGTCAAGAAAAAAGGCGGTCATCATCCCCACAGTCTGGAAAATCCCGCCGAAATTGTGGATTTCATCGTAGAACATACCGCTGCGAAGCAATAACCCAACACCTTTTTTTATGAAAAGAATCTCATTGATACCATCTCTGCTGCTGGCCGCCTCGGTTCTGACTTTGACCGCCTGTGGTTCGGCACTTACCAGTTCCAATCCCATCGACCGTCAGGCGCTGCTTGCCCGTAATGCGGTGGAAGTGACAACTTTCGATTCGCTGGCTTCGCTGTCGGTGGGCAACGGCAATTTCGCCTTTACGGTGGATGCGACCGGCCTTCAGAGTTATCCCGACAAATATCGTCTCGGCGTTCCTCTCGGCACGCAATCTTCCTGGGGCTGGCACAGTTTTCCCAACGTTTTGAATTTGAAACCCGAAGAGGCGTTCAAGACCTATAATTTCCACGGACACGAGGAACTGTACGCCGTGCAGTTCAACGAGCCCGGCCGTCAGCGTGAGTCCGCCGAATATTACCGCATCAATCCACATCGTCTGCATTTGGGCTATTTCGGACTCGATGTCCGCAATGCGGCCGCAGAAGCGGTTCCCTACAGCGCTTTGACCGACATCCATCAGCAGTTGGATATGTGGAAGGGCGAAATCAGCAGTTCGTTCGCTTCCGAAGGTCAGAACGTGGAGACACGGACTTTCTGCGACCCCGCACTGGATGCCATTTCCGTCTCGGTGAAATCGGCTCTGCTGAGCGACGGACGACTGCGTCTTCGCTGGAGTTTTCCCTATCCTTCGGGCGGTCACAGCGACGATGCCAGCGATTGGAATTATCCTGAAAAGCATCAGACTCTGATTGTGGCCAGTCAACCCGGCGAAGTGCTGCTCCAACGCATACTGGACGATACACAATATTATGTGCGGATTGCTTGGGAAGGCGAGGCTGAATTTGCCGCTTCCGAACAGGAACACGTGTTTTATCTGAGCACCACGCAGGACAGTCTGCTATGTACCACATGGTTCGAGGAGAATCCGGCGGAAGCCTCGGAGGGCGCTTTGCGTTTCGCCTCTGTCGAAGCCGCCTCGACCGCCCGCTGGGAATCGTTCTGGCAGAACGGCGGTATTGTGGATTTCTCGCAGTGTACCGATGCCCGCGCTCCCGAATTGGAACGTCGGGTGGTGCTGTCCCAATACCTGACCGCCATTCAGTGTGCTGGCATCTATCCGCCTCAGGAAAGCGGTCTGACCTACAACACCTGGTACGGCAAGTATCATTTGGAAATGCATTGGTGGCATGGTGTCCATTTCGCCCTCTGGGGCAGGGATGAACTGCTGCAGCCGAGTATGGAATGGTACAACGAGGCCGCCGGTTATGCCCGTGGCATTGCGGAGCGTCAGGGATACAAAGGTCTGCGCTGGATGAAGATGACCGATCCTTCGGCCATTGAGGCTCCGTCCAAAGTCGGTTCTTTCCTGTTGTGGCAGCAGCCGCATTACATTTATCTGGCCGAACTGATTTACCGCAATCATCCCGATTCCACGATTCTGAACCGCTATAAGGATCTGGTGTTCGAAACGGCGGAATTTCTGGCCGATTTCGTGGATTACGACGGTTTGGGCGACCGCTACATCATTCAAGGCATCATCCCGGCACAGGAAACCTTGAGAGCTTCCGAAACCGTCAATCCTCCCTTTGAACTGTCGTATGTGCATTTCGCTCTGCAGACCGCCCAGCAATGGCGAGTGCGTCTGGGAATGCAGAAAAATATGGAATGGGAGACCATTCTGGACAAACTTTCTCCCTTGGCCTACAACGGGGACAAGTTGTATCTGGCAGCTGAGACCGCAGAGGATACCTACATAGACACCCGCTACACCTCCGACCACATGGCCGTTTTGGGAGCGCTGGGTATGATGCCCGAATCGCGTCTGGTACGTAAAGACATCATGTCCAATACCTTCGACTGGATTTGGGACAATTGGAACTGGGGCAAGACCTGGGGCTGGGATTATCCGATGACCGCCATGTGCGCCGCCCGTCTGGGTCGGAAGGACAAGGCCGTCGATGCCCTGCTGATGGACCGTCGCACCAACACCTATCTGGTGAACGGACACAATTATCAGGACAGCCGCCTGCGTTTGTATATGCCCGGCAACGGTGGTCTGCTGACGGCGGTGGCCATGATGTGCGCTGGCTGGGACGGCAACGACCTGACGGCCGGCCAGAACAGCGGCACCTTTGTCAAGACGGCCGCTTTCCCCGATGACGGTACCTGGAATGTCCGTTGGGAGGGTCTGAAGCCGATGCCCTAAAGAAATAGAAACGCCGCGCCGGACGCTTTGGTCCGGTGGCGGCTTTGAATACGCTTATACCTTATTATTTATTATTAACCCTTACTATTAACTTTAATCAAGTGTTTATGAAAAAAATCTTTACGCTTATGATTGTGGCACTGATGGGTTTGACTACTCTCTCTGCCGGCCTCAAAGTGGCCTTTGTCTATGAACCGGGCTACAACTTAGGCAAAGCCACGGATTACGGTCTGCCCACAGGCGGCTATGCTCCTTCCTGCGACCCCGTTTTTGCCGCTCTTTCTGCTACCTTCGAGGTAACTGAATTCGGTTATGCTCAAACTGACCAGCCTGACCTTGAGGCCTTGAAAGCCTTTGACTGCGTGTTCCTCTCCGAGGCCATGTCCGGTGGCAAGACCATGTCCAACGCTCTGGTCGGCCTGGTTGGTCAGGTGCCTGTCGTTTCCTGCAAGGCTCACAACTATACCAGCGGACGTTGGGGTTGGGCCGCTCCGAGCAATCCCGGATCCAAGACTTCCTCCTTCACGGTACTGCCGGGTTTTGAGAAGCATCCTCTGTTCCAAGGTCTGGCTGCCAATCCCGACGGAACGTACACGATTTACAACAATAATGAAACGGCCAAGTCGAACCGTATTCAGCAATTTCTCATAGAAGAAATCATCGCTGGAAGTCTGGTGGACAATGAGCGGGACAAATTTTACGCATCGCCTTCCACCAGCCCGGAAGCCGTCTGTATCCACGAAATTGCCAATGCCGGTGCCTACAGATACATTCTCATCAGTATGTCGAGCGATAACATCGTCGAGGTCAATGAGAACGGTCAGCAACTGGCTATCAACGCCGTCAACTATGCCGTCTCCGGTGGCACGGGTGGTGGTGACATCGACATGGACGATGTTACGGTCGCTTATCTGTACGATTCTTCTTACGGAGGTTACTGCGGTATCGACAACGACCCCATCTTCAACTACACCAAGATTGGTGAAGTCAACTCGGAAGCCATTGATGTCAAGAACTTTACCGCTGCTGATACCGATACGCTCGCCGCTCTTCAGAATTACGATGTCGTCGTGATTTCGGAAGCCATCAGCGGAACTCACGCTTTCGGTGTGAAACTGGTCGAACTCATCAACCGTGTGCCCATCATCAACTTCAAGTCGTTCTTCTATGCTGACAAGCGTTGGAGCGTAGGTGCCGGCAAGAACCCGACCAGCAAAGCTGCCAACGACGGCGGTATCGCTGAAATCGTTGTTCCTGAAGAATTCCGTGAAGATGCTCTCTTCGCCGATGTTGAAATGGGTGAAAACGGTGAGATTACGATGTTTGCCGAATCCGATCCTGCCTTGATTACGAAGAACCTCGTACAAGGTTACACCGCCAAGGAAGACGGCATCTTCGCCAGCGATCCCGTTCTGGCTACCGTTACCGGTAATGCCGGCACGTTCAATGCTATCCACCGTCATGGTGCCAAGAACATGTATATCCTGATTCCGCTTTCCAGCGATGCTATGTATGTTGAAGACGACACCAACCTTTCGGACGATGCCGTTATGATCATCAACAATGCTTTCGACATGGTTTATGCCACCAAGGGTAGTGTGACTCCTTGCGCCAAGCCTGCCGCCGCTTTCGAATATGGAAACAATCAGACGACTGTCACGTTGACTTGCCAGACCGCCGATGCCGCTATCTATTACACGCTTGACGGCAGCGATCCCACCGAAGCCAGCACGCTCTACACCGAAGCCTTCCCGGTAGATAATGCCTGTACCCTCAAGGCCATAGCCGTAAAGCAAGGTAACGACAACAGCGATATCCTCTCTGCCGACATCGTTGTCAAAGCCAAAGCCGCAGCTCCGACCATCGCTCTGGAACAGCAGGATGGCCAGACCATCATCACATTGTCATGTGAAACTCCTTCGGCCGCCATTTATTACAACTTCACCAACAGTGAGAGCATCGATGCCAGCGGTCTTTACAGTGAACCGGTTGTCATGACGTATCCTGTCACCGTTACGGCTTTCGCAGCCGGTGGTGATTATGTGGCTTCTGATGTTGTTTCTAAGGAAGTGACGATTAACGGTTACGATCCTGCCAAGGCCCGTAAGCATGAAATCGCCCATTTCGATGCCAACCGCGACGACTGGTCCTGGGATACCCCCAGTGGAAACAGCAAGGTGTCTTATTATATCAGCAAGAGTACGGCTGAGTCCATGTATTCTCAGATTGACACCATCATCTCAGGTAACGATACGACCTACAATTATACGGTTCGTGAGCCTTATGTCTGGTATGCCAAGAACAGTGAAACAAATGAGTTCAACAACGGCTGGATGATCAAGTCCTATGGTCAGCTCGTTCAATGGGAACAGCAGACGGCTGTCAAGACCGTCGGTAAACCCGGTGATGCCGCTTACTATTGCGAGAAACCCGAAGACTTGATTGGCGGTGGTGCTACCGACCATTTCATCACGTTGACCACTACGTACAGCGGTGAAGGTTACAATGCTACCATCGAAACGATTGACAGATATCAGGCTCCGTTTGACATCGTGACCTACATCGGTAACAACAACAGCGATGGCGCACAACTGAGACTGGGTATCCAAGTCTCAGCCGATGGTAAGGAATGGATTGATGTTGACAACGTCGGTGTGGCATACACCAAGCGTTTCTGGACCAAGCGCATCTCCAGCTACGAAGGCAGCGATGAGGTTTATGTCCGCGTTATCCAAGCCGGTGGCGGTACGAAACTGGCCGTTTATGATGTCATCCTTCTCAACGATCAGCCCGACCATATCAAGAGCAACCGTATGGCCAATGGCGAAGTCCGTTCGACCGAGTTCTTCAACCTGAACGGTATGCGTATGCCGGGTCTGGTCGAGCATGGCTTCACGGTAGTCCGCAGAATTTATTCCAACGGAGCTGTTTCCGTGGATAAAGTCTTC